>JBCCJE010000544.1:0-4495 GCA_039027925.1 Bacteroidota bacterium | reverse complement strand
CCATTTAAATCATCATTTAGTTTTGCAAAAAATAAAGACTTGGTAACTTTGCCAAGTCTTTTTTTTATTTTTATAGCAAAAAAAGTAAAGCATCTTGTCCATCAGATTCATTTTCTCTTTCCTTTTAGTTGCCCATTTTTTTTGGATGATGCCCAACAGCTCGTGGGGCCAACAATTTAATTTTCAGAACTACTCTGTTTATGAAGGCTTAGGACAATCGCAGGTCAACGCCATGATCCAAGATCGGCTGGGCTACCTTTGGATTGGGACGGAAGGAGGAGGTGTTTGCAGGTTTGATGGAAAAACTTTCAAACAATTTACGGAGCGAAATGGACTAGTTAATAATTACGTAGAAGCATTGTTTGAAGATCAGGACGGTCTGATCTGGATAGGTACTCGTGAGGGATTCAGTAAGTTCGATGGCAAGGCATTTACAAATTTTACTAACGAAGAAAGCAACTACATCACGGCTTTTGCGCAGGAGCCACTCGGTGATTTTTGGGTAGGTACGACGAAAGGGACGTACCGATTTGATGGAGAAAAATTTACGGATTTCAAACTAGAATCCTCGGCGGTTCATTGTTTCTTTTATGATTTTAAAGGTCATCTATGGATTGGTACGCAGGCCAGCGGAGCCTACCAACTACGAGATGGACAACTCGTCAACAATTTTAAAATTGCCGACGGACTAGCCACCAACGATGTCAGAAGTATCCTTCAAGATGAAGAGGGTAACCTCTACTTCGGCGTCTTTGGGGGTGGGGTGAATGTCTTCAACGGCAGTTATTTTGCTTACTACCGCACCATCGAAGGACTGAGTAGCAACCTTGTAAATACATTGTTTTTGGAGGACGATGGAAAAATATTGGTGGGGACTCAGGATCAAGGAATCACGGAATGGAATCCCCAAAAACAAACTTTTAATTACCTGACCGAAGCCGATGGATTGCCTAGCAATAGTATTCGAGTGATCTTAAAAGATTACTGGGAAAACTATTGGTTTGGCACATCGGGCGGAGGAATAAGCAAATACGCTGGGCAGCAGTTCTTGCATTACACCATCCGCAATGGGCTGGTTCGTAATCAAGTTTATGCCTTGGCAAAAGATGCCGAAGAAAATATCTGGCTATCAGCATCTTCGAAGGGTGTTTCTTTTTTTGATGGAAAAAAATTTACGCACTACGGGTCAGAGGCAGGTTTTGCCGATACGAAATGTCGAGCCATTTTGGTAGATGATTCGGATCGAGTTTGGTTAGGTACCGAGGGGCAAGGACTAGCACTCTTCGATCAGGATACCTTCCGATTTTTTACCACCCAAAATGGAATGGGGAGCAATCTGGTTCAAGATATTATTCAAGACGACGCGGGTAGCATTTGGGTGGCTACCAATGGAGGTGGTATCACAAGAATTAATATTTCCAGAAAAATTATCTCTTCGCCTCCTCTGCCAGATTCCTTACTAAAAGATAGTCTTCCCACACTTACGTACGAGGACAAATTATCCTTTGAGCGATTTTCCAGTCGAAACTCCGCCCTCACGAGTAATCGAATCAACGCGCTTCATTTGGATAAAAAAAATAGAATTTGGTTTGCCACCCGTGATAATGGAATTGGGTTTTTTAAAAATAATAACAAAATATTTACAATTTCTAAAAAAGATGGATTGCCCGACAATTACGTTAAATCCTTCGCCGAAGATGAAGATGGAATTTTGTGGATTGGAACGGCGAGTAAAGGCATCTGTAAAATTGATTTGTACGGTGGAGATTTGTCGGTTCGAAATTTTTCCACTAATCCTAAGATCATGCTCACCTCCCAAAATGTTTATCTTTTGACTTTGGATCAAAATCAAAATTTATGGGTGGGATCGGAGACGGGCGTAGATAAAATTCAATTCGATCAAGATAGAAATCCGACCGCCTTAAAACATTTTGGAAAAACGGAGGGTTTCCTTGGCATCGAGACCTGTCAAAACGCAACCATTCGAGATCAACAAGGTAATCTTTGGTTTGGTACGATGAATGGGCTAACCAAGTACAATCCGAACAGTATTACTAGCAATCAAATACCCCCCATCCTGCACGTTAGTGCTGTGGAACTCAATTACGAACCACTAAGCGATACGGAGTACAAAGATTGGGTAAGCCCACGTGGAGGATTGCTGTCAGGCTTACGGCTACCTTGGAACAAGAATAGTTTGGAATTCGAATTTCAAGGGATCAATCTATCGAACCCCGACAAGGTTTTGTACCAATGGAAATTGGAAGGCGAAGATGATATTTGGTCGCGTCCTCGTCCCCGAAATTTTGCGACCTTTCGCAACCTCGCTCCCAAGGATTACACCCTGCTACTGCGGGCGATCAACGAGGACGGCATTCCCACCGAGAGTCCGCTAGCGGTGAGTTTCACTATCCTTCCTGCGGTATGGCAGACTTGGTGGTTCAAAATTGTAAGTGTTTTGTTAAGCTTTGCTTTAATCACTTGGATTGTTAGGCGAAGAATCAATAGTATCAGGGCAAAAGCAGCGAGAGAAAAAGAACGGCTAGAGATGGAGAAGCATCTTTTGAGCCTGGAGCAAAAAGCACTACAATTGCAGATGAATCCACATTTTATCTTCAATGCGCTAAATTCTATTCAAAGTTTGATTTCCCAAAAAGACAATAAAAAGGCGCGCTACCAGTTGGCAAAATTTTCGAAGCTCATGCGCTCCATTCTGGAAAACTCCCGCTCGCAAACCATCTCACTAGAGGACGAAATCCAAACCCTACAAAACTACCTCGCCATCGAAAAATCTAGCCGTGGCAATACTTTTGATTTTGAAATCACCACCTTGCTTGAAGCCGAAACGGACGAACTACACATTCCTCCCATGATGCTCCAACCTTTTGTGGAGAATGCCATCATCCACGGCGTTGCCCACCTCCATGAAAGTGGAAAAATTGATATTCATTTTTTACAAAAAAATAAAATACTGGAATGTTCTATCAAGGATAACGGCATCGGAAGAGCAAAAGCCAAAACCATCAAAAGCCAGATAGCCCACCAACACAAGTCTGCCGCCTTGGAAGTCACACAAGAAAGGTTGGATATTTTATTAAAAAATAATTCCTCAGAGAAAGGGCTAGAGATTATTGATTTGAAAAATGAAGCGGGCGAAGCTGAGGGGACAGAGGTGATTGTGCGATTGCCAGTAGAGGGGTAGTCATAGGAGTAATTACTATGGATGAGTGGCGTGGATAGTTTTGTGATTATAGTATTTGGATGGTATCTTTAAATTTCATTTATACCCTCCACTCTGCGAATGAATTTTTTTAAAAAATTATTAATCATTTTAAAATTTGTTATTTATGAAATTTAAAATTCGGTTTTTCTTTTTAATTACAATTGCAAGCTATCTCATTATTGGATTTACTGCTTGTAATAATGATGATGATGACAGCAGCAGTAACCCCTCATCTACTGGCGATTTATTCTTAAATTTCAAATTGGATGGAACTGAAAAAAGTTATAGCTCCACTTTTGGTTTCTGGGGCGGAAACTCTGGAACTGACGTGAGCATTTGGGCTAGTTTAGACGGTTTCATCGGAAGCGACATTACGCTCAACTTTAAGAATAAAGATATTGTGACGTTTGATGATCTAATTGATTTGGAAGGTCAAACGCTGGCTTTTGACAACAGTGGAGAGGTATATGCTGATTTTATCATCGATCAAGATGATATTGACGCAAATACTTACAATGCGGATAATCCTCCTGCGTCATACTTTATGGAAATTACTGATACTAGAGAAGAGACTGGAATTCTTGGAAATCCTTTTGGAAAGTTAGTTCGGGTCACGGGTACTTTTCAATGTAGATTGGATGAGGTCTCTGGTAGTGGAGTTTTTGAAGTTACCGAAGGATCGTTTTCCCTAGTCTTTCAAGAATTTTTATAAGTTATTTTTTTGTGAAATTTAAAGGCTGTCTAAGAAGAAAACTTAGACAGCTTTTTTATTTGGGGGAACAGGCACGAAAAACAGAAAAGTGCCTTCTTCGATGAGATACTATATGTGCTGATCAATGAGAATGGCATTCCCATCAGGATCTACTATGATGAAACTTGCGGGGCCTGTCGTGCTTTCGTCGGCCTCGTTGTCAATTTTGATTCCTTTTTCCTTGAGATTTTTTTGAATAGTCCTTACGTCGTCGTATTCCTCAAGCGTTTGCGCATTCACATCCCACCCCGGATTAAAGGTCAGGATGTTATTTTCAAACATACCTTGAAAAATCCCAATCAGGGTATCTCCATTTTTCATAATGAGGTAGTTTTTTTCTAATTCGCCACCAAAAACTTCAAATCCTAATTTTTCGTAGAACGCTTTGGAAGCTAAAATATCTTTGACGCTAAGGCTTACTGAAAATGCTCCTAATTTCATTTTGATTTTTTTTTTTGAAAATAAATGTAAGAGTATGTCTAAGATTAAAATTAGTCAATCATTTTGAATGCGCAGCCAAT
>JBCCJE010000543.1:0-4498 GCA_039027925.1 Bacteroidota bacterium | reverse complement strand
CGGGGGGTGGAATACACGATTTTTTTTCATTTGATTTTGAATTCCACCCCCCAGCCCCCGTCCCGAATCCTCGGGAGGGAGAGGCGTTCTGCAAGCTCGCAAACTTTCTACAAAAAAGAAGCATAAAAAATCTGTGAGTTAGAACCAATCACCCCTGCCGTTCCGAGTCTTCGGGAGGGAGAGGCGTCCTACAAACTCACAAGGCATATGCAAAAATTTAAAATCAAAACCTCGTAGTTGGAATTAGTCACCCCTTACCAGCAGAAATAGAGGTCTTACAAAACTCATAAATTTTTTACATTGACCATTCACTTCACTACCGACAAATCTCCCGATAATTTTTTCTTAATATTTACTCCAAATTCATTCACTTCAAACTCCAGCAAATAAACGTAAACGCCTTCCGCAATTGTCTTGTTATTAAATGTTCCGTTCCAGCCCGTATCGGGATCGGCAGACTCAAAAACCAAAGCCCCCCAGCGATTAAAAACTTTGAGAGAATAATTTTGTAAAGCACAATTCGAGTAAGGCCGAAAGTTATCATTGTATCCATCGAAGTCGGGAGAGAAAGCATTAGGCACATATACATTGCACAAAGTACAATTCGTAAAGCCTACTACAACCTCGTCGGTAACGACGTTGCACTCGTCGGTAAGCGTAACCGCGTAAATGCCAGCTTCGGCCACTTGGAAGGTCGAATTGGACGAACCATCCTGCCATTCGTAAGTTAGGGCATTGAGGTCGGTAGCGTTGAGGAGGAGGATACCATCTTCTTCGCAGGCTACGGTATCTGCGCCTAGGTTGACGTTGAGCGTTGTTTCGTCGTATAGCACCTCGATCATTGCCGTTCCCATTTCGCCACAAGCACCGAGTATCTGCACTTCGTAAATTCCAGATTCGGCCACCGTGTAAATGGGTTGGTCAAAACCATCTTGCCACGAATACTGAATGCCGCCGCTCCACGTGGCATCTAGCTCGTACAACTCCTCCGGGCAAAGCATCGTATCGTTGCCTAGATCAACTTCGACCGTTTGAAGCGGTACAAAATCCACGTTGATCTGATCAAATAAAGTATTGCAAGTATTCGTAACGGAGACATCGTAAGTGCCAGATTGGGTGATGTTATAAATTGGATCATTTGAGCCGTCCTGCCACTCGTAGGTGTCAGCGTTGGGAGTGGTAGCGTTGATGGTGAGCACTTCTCCTTCACACAAAATAGTATCATTGCCGATGTCCAAGGAAGCCAATGCTGAATTTAAAATTTCAAATTGGAAGTCAGTAACCACCGCAGGATTACCACAAAGATCGAGTACCTCATTGCCGCCGTTGGTGAGTTCGATGGTGTAGGTGCCAGCTTCCGTAATTTGGGGACTGACCAAAATAGTAAATTGATTATCGTACTCTCCACCTTGGCTACAAGTAGCGGAAGTCACCAGCGCATCGTAAGGGCCACCAGGGCCAGAGATCAAAAAGTTATTGCCAGTAATGGTACTACATTGAATATTTTCAGAAAAGACAACTTCGATTTCACTCCCACCACAATCACCTGGCGGCACGACATCCGTCACATTCGGTGCTTGATTATCGAGGATGCCGATGTTGCCAGATACTCCAAAATCAATCTCGTAGCCATTGGGAGAACCCGTCCAATTGGAAACTACCAACACGTAAGTATTTCCCTCTAAAACTGGAACTAAGGCATTAAAGGGACTAAATCCCAAAAATTGGTTAGGGGTCGGAAAACTACAGCCTGCCCCCTGATTATCATAAACGGATCCTCCGTCAGCACCCGTGGCCCCGTGACAATTGGATCCCCCCGCAGCGTTGCAACTGACCTGCAAAGAAGGATCATTGAAAATATCCTCACAGCTTTGTCCCGTGATGTTAAACAATGCCCAATCGTAGTCATCATCTAGATCGTTGGGGGTCAGTACAAAGCCAAAGTCACCCGATTGATTGACGGTGAAAGTGTACCAAATCGAATTGAGTTCGGCATCCATACAGCAGATGCCGCCTTGGGAGGTCCCGTTGATTTCGTTGGCGTAGTTACCCGCACCCGAAGGAGCGGTCGTTTCGGTATAGACCTCCGTACAAATGGGAATTGCCCCCAAGCAATCTTGTATAGTCGGCGTTTGACCGAGTGCGGTTTTTCCAAAAAATAAAAGGAATAAGGGAAGCAGTATTTTTTGTAAAGTAGTTGAAGTGTGATTTGAAATGGTCATAGTTTTTAAAGATTTAATTTTTTAGTAGAAGTGAGCATAGGAAATTTGTTAGAATCAACAATTTTTAATTTGATTTTTTTTGTAAATGAATTGTTACGCCTTTGGATGAATAGCGTTCAATTGAAAATCACTAGATATTGTCGCCAATTTTCTTTACGCTCACCACGAAGCAAAACGAAATGGTCTCCCTGCTTGCTTTCACCGAATGATTACCAATTTTTCCGAAACGGAATATTTACTATTTTTACAAATTTAATTATCTGAACGTAGAAATAAGAACAATTTCCTAATCAAATAAAAACGTATAAAATATGCTTCGATCAAAAATAGCTAGCATCGCTCACTACGTACCCGAGCGAGTTGTGACCAATGATGATCTCGCCCAAGTAATGGATACAAGTGACGAATGGGTTCAAGAAAGAACTGGAATTAAGGAAAGAAGGTACGCCGAAAAACATAAAGAAACAGCCACTACGCTGGGTGCAAAAGCGGCAAGGTTGGCGATAGAACGTGCGGGGATTCAGCCCGAAGAGGTGGACTTTATTATCTTTGCTACCCTGAGTCCTGATTACTATTTCCCCGGATGCGGGGTGCTGCTACAGCGAGAATTGGGGATCACCAAAACTGAGATCGGAGCCTTAGACATTCGCAATCAATGTAGTGGATTTATCTACGGACTAAGTATCGCCGACCAATTCGTAAAATCTGGTATGTATAAAAATGTACTCATGGTAGGGGCGGAGATGCACTCTTGCGGATTGGATTTTAGCACCCGTGGGCGTAATGTTACAGTCATCTTTGGAGACGGTGCGGGGGCGGTCATCGTACAACCCACCGAAGATGATAGTAAAGGTATTTTGACTACAAAATTGCATTCGGACGGTACGTACGCCGAAAAATTATCTTACATCAACCCAGGGGCACACGGTGGCTACCACTTGGATAAGCTAGGCATCGAGTACGATTACGGATACGATAAAGATATTAAGTATGGTGAAATTTTTCTCACCAATCATATGCTGCAAAATGGGCATACCTATCCGATCATGGAAGGACAGTTTGTTTTTAAATTGGCCGTGAAAAAATTTCCCGAAGTGATTATGGAGGCATTGGCAGAGGTGGATTTGCAGGTGGGCGATATTGATATGTTGATTCCTCATCAGGCCAATTTAAGGATCAGTCAATTTGTACAAAAAATACTAAAGCTAGGAGACGATCAGGTTTATAACAATATTCAAAAATACGGTAACACTACCGCCGCTTCCATCCCCATCGCTTTGTCGGAAGCCATAGAGGAAGGTAAAGTCAAAGCGGGTGATTTAGTTTGCCTAGCTGCCTTCGGAAGTGGATTCACTTGGGGGTCTGCTTTGATTAGGTGGTAGCTCAAAAAACTATGCACATGAAAAAGAACATATTTCTTCTACTTCTATTTTCCCTACCGATGCGCTGCTTTTCGCAAGCTGATCTCACCGCTACGGCTGCCCAAGATACCATTTGTCAGGGCACGTCCGTGGGACTTTTGGCAACAGGTGATACTTTTGATTTTTATACTTGGTCACCCGCTACTTGGATCAGTAATATTAGCACACCCAATCCTACGGTAACACCTCCGACCACGACTACCTACACGGTATCGGGTTTTTTCCTAGGAGATAATGTGATCGTCAATGGTGATTTTTCGGAGGGCAATACTGGATTCGCCACCGAGTATTTGCACGGTCCCGACACGGGCGGAGGGCCTTGGGGCGACTTGTCGGATGAAGGTACCTACGCCATCACTACCAATTCTAACATCGTACATTCTAATTTTGCGAACTGCAACGATCACACTTCGGGTTTTGGAAACATGCTCGTGGTCAATGGATCGGGTGTGCCCAATACTGAGGTTTGGTGTCAGACGGTCAATGTGGTCGCTAATACTTCCTATGAATTTTCAACGTGGGTGACGAGTGTGGTAACGGATAACCCCGCCGCCCTTCAATTTTCGATCAATGGCAATCTGCTAGGTGGTACATTCAATGCCCCATTGTCGGGCTGTATTTGGGAACAATTTTTTGAAATCTGGGAATCAGATAACAATACCAGCGCAGAGATTTGTATTATCAATCAAAATGTAGCCGTCGGTGGAAATGATTTCGCCTTGGATGATATTTCGTTTGCTCCTGCTTTCGAAACTACTGATTCGATTACGGTTTACGTTTCGGAGATCAGCGCAGTCGTAGCCAGCGAACAACCTACGGGCTGTGATGGTACACCGGGGTCTGCGGGGGTAGCGG
>JBCCJE010000542.1:0-4499 GCA_039027925.1 Bacteroidota bacterium | reverse complement strand
GTTATCCTGAGAAGATACTCTAGTGAAGTCATTTACGGAACAGGCGATCTTTCCTCCATTTCTATTACTAATGCAATGGCATTCTCCAATGAAAATATAGATATACGACCGGGAGATATTGACGGAGACAATGATATAGATTTATTTAATAATCGTACCAACGATGGATCTGGTTGGACTACTTTACCGTACAGAAAATATTTGAACCAAGGAAGTGCTACTTTTAACTTGGTTACGGAAAATATTCCTCTGGGAGAACGTCAATCCCAGTTTATGAGCGACGTAGATAGAGATAATGATCTTGATTTACTTTATGTAACCTCTGATAGAAAAATTCATTACTTGCTCAATCAAGTAACTTCCCTTATTGCGGATACAACGGAGATCGAAGTCAACGATAACGTACAATTCACCTACCAAATAGCAGATATGGGCACCACCAACGAATTAAGATTTGGTGATGGTAATACTATGAACTTAACTACCAGTAGTGGAACAATTTCGCATGCTTATTCCAACGAAGGCGTTTACTATGTTTCTATCTACATTGATAATGTGCTGGCTGATAAAATTGCCATTTTGGTAAAATCATGTGATTTCTCGGGCTTTGTATCAAGCACCAATGGCTATCGAGAAGCCAACGAAGAAAGATGTGATTTTATTCAATCCGGAGTGGCTCGTATCCCCCCTGCGCTTTCTAGTGTAAGTTACTATTGGACCAACCTAAATAGTTTTAAAAACTTTAACCTATCAGGAGATAATGCTGGTATGGAAGTTCGGGTCAAGAATCCATCTTCGGGAGGAGGTATAAGTTGTTATGATACAAGAATTGTAATTTATGGCGATCAGGGAGTTGCACAGGTATCATTTATGACTACGGGTTGTTCATTCTATTCTAGTATGACGGCAGGCAATACAAGTGTAAATGGAAGTAATACAAACCTGACAGCTCTGGCGCAAAATTTATCCAATTGGCACACTATAAAATTAGAAACTCAAAATGATACCGCTAAGGCATTCTATGATGGGGACGAAAAATATGCACTCAACTATACCGGTATGGTAGGCAATATTCTTGGAGTCAGGGTTACATTTAAGGGTTCGGGATCAGTAGATTGGATTAAATTGTATGATGGAACTGGCAGTATAGCTTTTGAGGAGGAATTTGATGAATGTTCACAAACTTATTACGCAGATACAGATGGGGATAGTTATGGTGATCCAAACGTAAGCTTGCAATCCTGTGAATCTCCAATTGGATATGTAACCAATGCTGATGATTGTGACGATAGTGATCCTAATTTAAATATCCAAAATGGATGTACCACATGTAATGATGGTATTCAAAATGGAGATGAAACAGGTGTAGATTGTGGCGGAAGTTGTCCACCTTGTACAGGAAATAATAACTGTCCTGATTTGATTTTTGAAAATATTACGTTTAATAATTCTACCTCATATTCCTACACATTCAAGAATATTGGATATTCTAATATAGATTTGTTTGGATCAGGAAGTACTTACTCCGATAATATAGTTATCCAGAATATTTTATCTCTTGACTCTATTTATGGAAATGCGGATGACTTTGGTGGTGGCGGAAGTGTTATTCCTGGGCCGCCGGGTACTATTCTCACACCTGGTGATACTTATTCTGGAAACTATCAACTAGCACTAAACGGCAATACGGCAAATTATGCCTTTATCATTATTGATTGGGGAAATAAATTCCTAGAATGTTTTGAAGATAATAATGTAGTAGTAATCCCATTAAACGGAAGTAGAGCTTGGGATCAATGTGATTTTATCAACTTGAATATTAACCATAATCCCATTTTATCCTCTACTTATAAAGTTCAGAATAGTATTGTATCTGATGGGAAAATATACCCCAGTGCTATCGTTACCTTTCAAGCCGAAAATGATATTTTGCTAAAACCCGGATTTCAAGCTACGGAGGGTAGTGACTTTCATGGATTTCTTTCCGCTTGTAATCTCCCTAGTCTTTTTACGATTCCAGCGGATTCATCGAGTACTTTAGAAAATAACACAACGAAAGATAGGACAAATAGACAAGGTGATTATCCTAGATTAGATCAGAATATACCTAATCCATTTAGGAGTACTACTATTATTCCGTATTATGTTCCATTAAAAAGCAGAAGTGCTCAAATCAACATCTATAATATATTAGGTCAATTTGTAGGCACTCAAAAAATTCAGAATTTTGGCGAGGGATATGTGGAATACACTATTAATAATCTACCTGATGGAATATACTTCTATGCTCTGATCGTAGATAAAAAAATCATGGGGGTCAAAAAGATGACGATTCAGAACGAGTGATAATTTTAAATAAGGAATGATTAAAATCTCTTTTGGTATTCCTCTTTCTTCCAAAATCTTAATCACCGAGCTACTTCTCATCTGAGATAACCATTGATTATACTCTATGCTTCCGATGCTATCCGTGTGGCTAGTCACGTATATTTGGTATTGCTCCAATCCATTGATGGCATCCAAAAAGTCATTGAGTTCCTGCTTTTGCTGACTGTCAATATAATAATCTCCTCCTCCGAAAAATATACTTTTGATATAGGGAGGTCCTTGATTTTGCGCCGTTGCAACGAGGGAAACTAGCAAGAAAGTAAAAATTAGAAAAGATGATTTCATAGGTTAGATTGATTTTAAAAAACTGGAAAATAAAATGGGGAGTACTCAGCAAATCAAGCGGGAATCTCCAATGGCAGCAAGACACTCGATTCCCGATCCTGATCCACTCCTATTCGGTACGTCTGACAAGCCAAGTTCTGTTCTTTTGATTTTTTCCATAATCTTGCTACCAAAAATTTATCGTGGGACAGTAAAAACAATTGCTTAGCTTTTTGCCCATATGCCAAAAGTTTACGAATCAAAATGCCTTTTCTGTTGGCATCCAAACTGGAAATGGCATCATCTACTACAATTATTTTTTGGTCAAGTTGTTTATCCATTTCCAGTTTAGTAAAGAAAAAAGCAAGTGCTAAGGCACTTTTATCGCCCTCGCTCATACCGTATTTTACGGTGGGCTTAGTATCGTGTTCTTTTTGCAAAAGTTCATTATCGCTCATCATCAGCGCAAACTTCACCACGGGTTCGGTACTGCTGCCTTGGTAAGCACTACTCAAATTTTTTATTTTCAAATAAGGCGCAAAGTCCTTTAAATGTTGGTTGATTTTATTTAGATATTCTAAGAAAACCGTTCCCTTAAAAATATCCAACTGCCGCTGCTTGTCTTTCATTTCTTTTTTTAATTGTCCTACTGCGGAAGTGTAAGTCTTTAGTTTTTTACAAGCGTTCTCCGTAGATGGTGTTGCTCTTTTTTGAATAGCCATTAATTTTTTTTGTTCTAGTTCGATTTGTCTCGGATTCGATTGATCTGCATCTTTCACCAAAAATATATTTTCGTTATAGTCTGTAATTTTTTTGTTATAAAAATCTAACAATTCATTTACGTAGTCTATTTTTTCGTTAAAAATATCCAAGCTAGAAGCTGATTGTGATGTTATGGGATCAGCCATTTTGTGAGCAAAGGTGGACGCTACACCCTCCCAACTGCTTAGTAAATCTTTTTTCTGATCGAGGATAGATATCGGTTCGGGCGCGTGGGGTAAGTATTTTTTCCAAAAATCAATAAGCGCAAGATGCTGTGTAATTCTATTTTCAATATCTAAAATTTGAACTTCGAGATTATAGGCATTCAGCTTTTTATTTAGTCCCGCTAAGTCAGTTAGCAGTTGATTGTAAGTTTGGTTAAAATACTGCTGATAGGCTTGAATGATCTCTAACTCATCGTGGAGCGGTTGTAAACAAAACGGACACTTATCATCGTGAATATTTTCGTAGCCCATTTGTATCCATTCTTCTGATTTTCCGCCCATGTTCAGGCTTTCTTTATGCGCTTTAAATTTTTCGAGATATGCTTGGGAAATATCATCAACAGATTGAACCAAGACTGCCTTAGCTTTCTCAACGTCAAAGGGCAAACGAACTAAGGGGATCTCCTTTAAAGTGGGTTGGGCTTGTATCACTTGAAAATTCTTAGCGGTTTCTAGCTCTTGCGCTTTGAACTTCAGTTGATCTTCAATATCCTCGCTAGGTTGTATTTCCGCATACTCCAAGGCAGTAAATACATTATCAATTTCTTGCTCAATGCCTCTAGCAGTTTCCCGTATGATTTTGTTGCCATTTCGAATTCTATCTTTGAGGATCGCTATTTCATTTTTTAGCCGTACGCCCTCTTCTCCTAAGATGATTTCGAATAATTTTTTCTTATGCGTTCGCTCGATTTCCAATCCTGTGTAGATATTTTCGTTGATGAAAAGCACATCAAAGATTTCAAAAAATGGATAGTTTTGGTTCCATTGATTTTGGGAAAAAGTGAAAGTTTGCGATCCCTCGGAGTGTATTTCCAACTCAATGGTTTGGAGTACTTTTTTATTAAATGATCTTTTTCGTAG
>JBCCJE010000541.1:0-4501 GCA_039027925.1 Bacteroidota bacterium | reverse complement strand
GTCTGGGAGGGTAATTTCAAAATTCCCCTCGCAGTTTTCTTTAACTTCATTGAACTCACGGTGGAATTTTGAAACTACCTCGTGGGAACAAATCCTAAAGTTGACAACATGCCATTTGAAGTTCCCCTCGCAGTTTTCTTTGCATTCATTAGACCTACGACAGAAATTTAGAATCGTCTCGTGAGCACAAATTTATAAATTAAGTTAAAGAGTGTTAATCCAGAATCGTCCGACGCAATGATTTAAAAAACATCGGCGTTAACCTTCCGAACCATCCAGCAGCAATCATCATCTAAAATCTTAATTATGAAAAAGTTATTTGTCTTTGCGTTGATCTTGGGTTGTGCTTTTACCGCAACAGCTCAAAAAAAATTTGGAGTTCGATTGGGCGTAGGCTCCACAGATTTTAATCCGAGAGATTTGGTAGTGACCAACCAAAATGGTGTCGAGCAATTAAAAATTGGAGTGGACAATGCAACGTACGGTTTTCACTTGGGCTTATTTGGTCAGTTCCGCAAAAAGAAATTTTTTATCCAACCCGAAATCCTACTGAGTTCTACGAGAATTGATTATTCCGTTGATGATTTTGAAAATAATCTGGGCGAAACAATCAAAAGTGAACGCTTCAACTTTGTGGATGTACCCATTAATGCGGGCTTTAAATTCGGGCCACTACGACTACAGGCGGGACCAGTAGCTCATATTTACGTGAATAGTTTTTCGGAGTTAGACGATCTCGAAGGCTACCGAGAAAATTTTGACGTGGCAGCCTTGGGCGTTCAGTACGGTGTTGGATTGGATATTTGGAGAATGGTGCTAGATTTCAAATGGGAGAGAAACTTCAATAATTATGGCGATCACGTAACAATTAATGACGTAGCGTACAATTTTAATGATGCCCCTGATCGTTTTATAGTCAGTCTCGGTATTTGTTTTTAAAATAAAAGAGTACCAGCCGAGGGCGTTCCATTTCCAAAAAATCCCTCATTCCGTTTTATAAATAGTTTTATCCCAAACCGTATCCCACTACCGACCTTTCCCAAACCGATATATCGAAGTTGATGGTCTCAGGATCATCAACTTCACTACTAAAGTTCAGAGCATCAACGATTCGCTCCGTGCTTAAGCACCCACCACAGAGGTCTTCCCAATCACCTTATTTCCCAACTACCATTTTCGTTAAACCACTCCGTTCGTAGGATTTCAAAAAAATACGAGGAGTGGTTTTATTTTTTGCCTAACGTCTTTTTCTTTTTAATGCGATCCGGCACGAGGTATTTCTGTTTCTTTTTCTCCGTTTTTAAAATTCTGTAAAATTCAGCAACGTATTTTTTGATCCACCGCTGCGAAGCGTGATTAGGATTTTTATAATTTTTGATCAGTTCTTTGATGGCTGTTTCCTTTTCTAAAAAGATGATTTCCACTTTCTTAAAAATGGGATTATCGTACCGATATCCTCGATAGTGTCTTTGTCGTACACTCTTGATTTTATAATCAGGACTAGGAATGGCGTAGTCAGCATCCACCAATCCGCTGAAGTCAAAATCGTACGGAATTAGCCAAAGCTTTTCGTCATTGTCTTTTCGCAGTAATTTCAGATTGTGAACCAAGTCTAATCGCCAATCAGTATTTCCAATCATATAATTGAACAATGCTACTTTTTGATATTGATCTTCGTGCAGGCTGTCTAGTGGTTGATTCACACATTCACAAATTTTGCCTTCCAATCTTTTCGCCATTTCTTTTTTGTCCTCGATCAAGAATCCGTATCTACTAAAACTCCTCCGACGATGAGTAGTATCCACGTATTTTATTTTAGCTAAATGTACCCTAAAACTATTTTCGGTGATGAGGTTGAAAATCTTGTAAGCCAAGTATTCTCGTAGCACTAATTCTTCCCCGTATTTTCCTTTTTCGCAATACTGCACTAGTTTAAAGGTATTGTGTTTTTTGAAGCCTTTGGCGGTTAAGTCTTTCTTTCGAAATTTCAGTTTTAAAGGAGGTATGGCACATCGCTTTCTTCTGAGTTTTCCCCTTGGTCGAACTTTTATTTCATAATTTTGTATATTCTGATCTTCATCTCGGTAGGAAAAATCAGCAGGATGATAATTTTCCGAATATTTATTTTTGACCAAAGTTTTAAAATCCATTTTCAGGGTCACTTCTAGTACTTCGGAGATGGCTGTAAAATGATCCAACAGGCTTATTTTTTTCTTTTGCACTGTAACCTCCGAATGTTGATCTTGAAACGAAAAAACGGGAAGCTGAAAAGCAAGTAACATCCCATACACTAGCAAGTAATTCAAGTATTTTTTTATCATTTTTACGAATAATTTTTTTGTGAAGAGCTACGAAGGCAATAGTTTTTTTTGATGCCACTAAGTCGCTAAGACACGAAGGTTATTTTTTTAAAAAACTTTGTGTCTTCGTGACTTGGTGGCATCAAAAAAAACTTCGTGACTTAGCGGCAAAAAAAAGAATACCATGAAGGCACGAAGAACTTTTTTAAAATTTGACCTTATCCTGTTTGTAATCTGATTGTTACAAAAATATAAAATCACGATTCTTTTTAAAAACTTTGTGACCTAGCGCCTTCGTGGCATCAAAAAAAAATCAATTAAAACTAAGAAAAGAAATCAGACTTTCCTTCACCTCCAAAACTTTATCATATGAATACGGCTATTTCCATTGCGCAAGAAGCTGAACAAAGAAAAACTGAAATAGAACAATCTAGGAACATCCCCGATGATGTTATTTTACAATTGAAAAAAGCAGGCTTAGTCAGAAGATGGACAGCAAAAAACTACGGCGGTGAACAAGCCAACATTGCCACCACGATGAAAGACCTACAAGCGATGGCCTACCACAATGGTTCGCTGGCGTGGGTCAGTAGTGTGACCAATTGTTCCTCCCTGATGTCAGGCTTCCTACCCGTACAAATGGCCAAAAAGATTTTTGAAAATCCCTTGGCAATGGTCGGCGGCTTTGCGGGACCTGCCGGGGTAGCTTACGCCGTCGAAGGAGGACTTAGGGTTTCGGGAAAATGGTCTTGGGGCTCGGGGATTACGCATTGTAGCCACATTGTAGGTGGCGTTCGATTAATGCAGGGAGATCAGATGGTCGGTGCGGGCGTTGTTTTTTTTGAGCCAGATGAAGTTGAATTTGAAGACAACTGGAACGTAGTCGGACTAAAAGGAACACACAGCATAGACTACTCCACGCAGGATACAATCATTCCCCACGGTAGATGGACTTCATTTCCGCCCACCAAACCAGTTATTGATGAGCCGTTGTATCGCTTCTCTTTTTTGGGTGCACTGTCGCTTTCCGTAGCCTCAGTCGGATTGGGATTGGCACAGCGAGCCTTGGACGAGATCAAAAATATTGCACAATCAAAAAGCCCATTCGGGCAGGGCAAACCATTAGCTAAAAGATCAACCGCCCAAGTGACCATCGCAAAAATACAAGGTAACTACTTGGCTGCTCAAAGTCTATTTTACCAAACCATAGCCACCACCGAAAAAGAAATTCAGGAAGGTACTTGCTCCAAGGCTACCAAGTCAGCTATTCGATTGGCCGCTTGCCACGCTATCCAGTTGGCGGTGGAAGTGGTCAGAGATGCTTATCAATTGGCGGGTGGTTCATCTATCTGGGAAACGAATAAGTTGGAAGAATTACATCGAGATATTCACGTAGTCAGCCAACACGGAATGGTAGCTAACGGCAACTACCGCACCGTAGGCTCAGTATTGTTAGGCAACTCCGTTCCGTCTTTTTTACTGTAAAAATCACCCTGTGAAAACGATCAAATACCAAGTACTTTTTTTACATAAAAAAGAAAATCAACATACAAACTACCTCTATCTTTGCATCAAAATTGCACATCGCTAAATCATCCATTTTGATTATGAAAAAAATCCATGTCATCGGTATTCTAATGATCGGAATTGCTATATTTCTTATCCTTACTGCGGGTAAAGACGTAGCTACCTATTCTAATTTTGCGGAATCACGCGAAGCGACACAAGCAGTAAAAGTAGTCGGTCAGTTGGTCAAGGATAAACCCGTAGAGTACGATGAAATAAAAGATCCGAATTACTTTACTTTCTACATGGTGGACAAAAATGGCGAGGAACGAAAAGTAATCCTTAACCAAGGCAAACCGAATGATTTTGAATTATCAGAATCTATCGTACTGACGGGCAGGATGCAAGGGGAAGAATTTTTTGCTACCGAAATGCTCTTAAAATGTCCATCCAAATACGCAGATGACGAGGTAATACTAAAAAACGAAAACGGAAAACTTTAGCGAGGAGTAGTTTGTTTTGAGTATTAGAAAATAGACGTAAAATTTTCCCTGAATAAATGGACGAAATTCAATATATAGGAGAACATCTTTTTCCGGGTCAACTCGGCAGATTGACCATCGTGTTAGGTTTTGTTGCGGCGCTTTTTTCCACAGTTTCCTACTATTTTGCGGAACAACGAAAAGAATTGGCAG
>JBCCJE010000540.1:0-4510 GCA_039027925.1 Bacteroidota bacterium | reverse complement strand
CGCAGTTATTTTTTCTTTATGCAAGGCGAAAAACGTAGGCGATGCGGGGCATCGGCGAGGCTTTTCAACGCAGCAGAAAGGAAAAAGAACAAGTAGAAAATGTAAAGTTATTATTGAACTATTCCTTAGACATACTCTTCTTTTTTTACCTTTGAAAAAAACAAAAGCAGATGAAATTACGAATAAGAGGTAACTCTATCCGATTGAGATTGAGCAAAAGTGAGGTTAAAAAATTTGGAGCAATTGGTAGGGTAGAAGAAACCATTCAGTTTGGACAGGACTCGGGAGGAGATTTGATTTATGTGCTGACTCAAGCTGATGTCCCCAAGCTACAATGTGAGTTCCAAAATAATATCATTCAGATTTTTGTACCCACGGAATTAGCTAAAGTTTGGGTCGAAACTGATCTAGTAGGACTTGAACATCTGGATAAAATTACCGCAAAAGATTCACTCCGCATATTGGTAGAAAAAGATTTTAAATGCTTGCATGTCCGATTTGATGAAGACGAAGCGGATACGTACCGAATGACGAATGATTGAAGATGATGCCTGCCCCGAAACCTCGGTGAATTGAAGATTATTTTAAAAAAATTACTACGTCTTAGCATTTTTGTATTTCATCAATTTTAAAAGGACACATGATTTCGATTCAAATTTCAGAAGAAATAAAATCAAAATGCGCAGGACTGCAACTCGGCTGTATCCAATGTCAAGTCAACGTTTGGAGTGATTACAAAGATTTACTTCATCAAATCAGCCTTGAATTAAATCAAATTCAAAATCAACTAGCCGTAGAGGATATTGCCAAAATTCCTGCGATCCAGTCTTCCCGCAAAGGCTACAAAACGTTGGGAAAAGATCCGGCTAGGTATCGCCTTTCTGCGGAAGCATTGTTACGTAGGGTGGTTAAAGGAAAAGGATTATATCGAGTCAATAACGTAGTGGATTTGTTGAATTTAGTTTCCTTTAAACGTTGACGTTCTTTTTTGACAATGGCTTTTACTTTTTCGGTATCTTTTTCTTTATCGAAAATCTGTTTACGCCCTTGTCCTGAACGAGTAAATAATCCAGTAATACCTTCAGTCTCGTATCTTTTGACCCATGGGTTGATAGGTTGTTTAGTGCTGCCAAAAATTTCAGCAATCTCGGCCGAAGTTCGTCCCTGTCCTTTTAGGAGAATGATATGACAACGACGGCTGAAATAAGCATTTGGGGAGTGACGATACCCATTTTCAAGTTCTTGTTTCTCTGATTCACTCAGATTTAACCTCTTTGCTCTTCTTCCCATTTATGATTTTTGAGCAAAAATAAGTTATATTTTATTTTGATTGATTACTTATTTTTATCAACTGGATTAAAACCACCTTCTCTAGGGTCGTGCTTATTTTAGTTATAAAAAGTTGGTCTGAAGATATACCAAATCTTAGAAATTTGGCATATCTAGGTTGCCAAAAAAGATATTCTAAGTAACCTGATATAATCAAAACATGCACGACCCTAAAGAAGGTGGTCATGTTTGAATAGGCTTTGCCATCTGAAGTTATTCTAATTCAATTGTATTGAGCACGTTTTATTGATTACGTTTCAGGAGTATCACTACGTTATTTCGCCATAAAATCCTTTTAGGGGGAAATTTAAAGCCACCACCTTTGATGGTTAGTTTACTTGATAAAAAAACAATGTACTTACATCGTATTCCTGTTTTTTGCTCGGAATTATTCAGTTTTCACTAATGCCATGAAATTAGCGCAAGCGGGGCAGCCTGTTACCTTCATTTTGCTTGTAACTTTTCTTATGCTCATCACATCTATCTCTGTGAAAAACTTATCGGCTACGATTTTCTAAAAACATATCATCTTTCATGGCAACATTATTTTCTCCGCTGCATCTTCTTCGAATATGTTTATTCTTCTTTTTTACAACAATACATTTACAAACAAATGCTCAATCCATTAGCGGGTTGGTCTTGAATGAAGAAAACGAACCGATTCCCTACGCTAATATTTTTATCAATGAGTTGAAAACAGGAACTTCTACCGATGAGGAAGGAAAATATTTTATAACAATACCCGTCGCAGGAGAATACGAGATGATCATTTCCTCATTGGGTTACACCACAACAACGATAAAGGTAATCCTCCAAGAAGAAAATATCCAGAAAAATATTTGGCTGACTTCCTCGCAAACTGCCTTAGATGAAATTGTAGTTAAGGCATCCAAAAAAGATCCCGCTTATGCTATCATCAAAAAAGTACAGGAAAATAAGAAAAAGTATTTAACACAAATAAGATCCTATCGCAGCAAGGTTTATGTGAAGGCTGGTGAAGTAAAAAATGTAAAACCTAAAAAAAGGAAACGAAAAAGAAAAGTACCATCTCCTCAGGCAGAGGATGAAAACCAAATGATCCCGACCGAAATGAATACTAATGCGCCGAAGCCAATTCCTCCTGCTCAAATGAATCTGGTAGAAATAGAATTGACCCTCAATTATGAATATCCCAAAAAGTATAAAGAAGAACGCTCTGCGTACAAGACTTACGGAAATGCTAGGGGACTATTTATCCCTCGGTTTGATGAGACTGATTTTAATTTTTATCATAATCTGGTACACTTAAGAGGGATTGCCGAGTTGCCTGTAATTTCCCCAATTAGCCGAATGTCAATTTTGTCCTACAAGTATAAATTGATCTCAAGTGAGATGGAAGATGGACAATTGGTTCATAAAATAAAAGTTACGCCACGCAAATCGGGTAACTCCACTTGCAAAGGATTTTTATACATCAATGACGGCTTGTGGAATATCAATAGGTTGGACTTGACTTTGAGCAAAGGAGGACTCTTGTTATTTGATGCCTTCCGATTAAAACAGCGCTATCAGCAATTGGAAGAAAATATCTGGATTCCCGATAGAATCGAATTTCTTTACGAAGCAAAAGAAAACAAGCGCATCACTTATAAAGGTTCTACACTAATTTGGTATTCAGATTTTGAAAAGGATTATATTTTTCCCAAAAAGTTTTTTGGAAATGAAATAGCCGTTACTACTCGTGAAGCATACCAAAGAGATACTGCCTACTGGAAAGCATTGCGCCCCGAACCACTAACCAAAGAACAACAAATCATGGTCTTTCGAGCAGATAGTGTGGCGGCGGTAAGGAATAGTAAAGCGTATCAAGATTCTATCCAAGCGAAATATAACAAAGTAACTTTTATGGATTTATTCTGGGATGGCGTCGGATTTCGAAACCATGAGAAAAAACGAAGAACTTACCTTGGCTCTATTCCTAGCTTGATAGATTTTTCTTTAGTAGGAGGATTTCGACTGGGCCCTTTTGTATCTCACTTTAGGCGATGGAAAAATGGAATGATGCTCAATACATATGCTAACATAAATGTAGGCTTGAAAAATAGAGACCTCCAAGGTTCGCTTGGCTCTTGGTTTTTTTATAATCATAAGAGATTAGCCTCAGTTGGATTTGGCGTAGGAAGATCTTTTTACTCCATCAATAGCAATGATGCTTACCTCAACCAATTAAAAACCTCGAATTATATTCTTCACGATAATATTTATCTAAGACATAGTTTCGAAATCCTAAATGGATTATACCTAGCTACCAATTTTGGTTTTAATAAACGGTACTCCATCACGCAGTATGATATCGAGACCTTGATTGATCGAGTAATTAATGATGATGATCCCCCGTTGGACTTTGAAGATTACGAAGCATTCATCACGAGGTTTTCTTTAAGTTTCACTCCCCGACAGCGGTATATGTCCGAGCCTAATCGAAAGATCATCTTAGGTAGTAAGTTTCCTACTTTTAGTTTGAATTATCGAAAAGGATGGAGAGATGTACTAGGAAGCGATATTGATTTTGACTACGCAGAGTTGATTATTGCTCATAATCTTATTCTTGGTTTTTTCGGAAATACGAAATACCATATCCGAATGGGTCAGTATTTAAATACAAAATCACTCGAGATTGTAGATTTAAAAAGATTCCGACAATCTGACCCGATTTGGTATTCAGAAGCATTGGAAGCTTTTCAATCTTTGGACACTGCTTTTGCAACTACTAAGTTTTTTATCGAAGCTCATCACATTCATCACTTCAATGGAGCACTCGTTAACAATATTCCCCTAGTGAAAAAAACAAAAGTGAGGGTTGCGGCTGGCGCAAAAGCCCTTTACGTTTTTGAAAGTAAATTCCATCACGAAGAAATTTTCGCCGGGCTAGAGAGGGTGTTCCGATTGGGCGCAAGGCGAAGATTGAGAGTAGGAGTCTATGGTATTTTAGCAAAGTCGAGTTATGATAGAGCTGATACTGCTTTTAAAATTTCATTTGACATTATTGATACTTGGAAGAGAGATTGGAGTTTCTAGTATAAGTTCCGTAGGTAGGCTTCTACATTTTTTGATCCCGATGAGGGGCGTGTATGCTTTGGTCAGGTGAGAGGGGTACGTCTTTAGTGATTTTTTATGCTGGTGTAAATACACTTAGGGTTTT
>JBCCJE010000539.1:0-4517 GCA_039027925.1 Bacteroidota bacterium | reverse complement strand
CTTCTGGCAGCTTGCTTGTTTTTTTCTAAAAATTCATAGGCTGACGGGAAGTCAGACTATGAGGGCGTAAAAAAAAGCCCTCGCCCAATTTGACTTGGGACGAAGGCTTCAAATCCCAAAAACCGTTTTCTTTATCTTACAGTCTGGCTTTCCGCCAGCCTATAAATTTAAGTTCTTCTTTATTTTTCAAAGCCACCCTTTTAGTAGCCTGATAATTTCTTCTCCGAAAATTCATAGGCTGACGGGAAGTCAGACTATGAAGAAGGTAAAAAAAGCCTCTCCCGATCTAAGACCGAGGTTTTCAACCGGGAAGAGGCAAAATCCCAAAAACCGTTCTTTTGGGAAGGATCTACACGGTGGCAGATACCTTCTACATCATTAGTCATCTATTTATTTACCAAAATCATTTTCTTAGTAAGGGTGGTTTCGTTTGTTTCTAGTTGGTAGTACATGATGCCGCTACCTTGTAAGTTCATTACTTGGATTTCATTATATCCTTTGACAAAATCTCCCTCGATGACGCTCACCACTTTCCCGTTAATGTCCATCACTTTTAAGGTAGCCGTTCCTGCTTTTTCCAATTCAAAAGGAATCGTTGTAGCACCGTAGGCGGGATTAGGTCGGTTTTGTAAGAGTTTTGTTTTAGCTATGATCGTTGTAAGTCTATCAAATTTTAACTGCACCTCCATCATATCTATACTGCCTAACGATGAAGTATTCTCCTTGGAGTAGGCTTCCGCTGTGATGACCGAAGAGTTGATACTCAGCACCTCACTTAACTTAGTTACTCCGTTTCCTTTGAAAACTAAGCTGAATAAATTCGTCTCTTTCTCTAGTGTCCACTCCTCGGCGGTGTGCCAACTTACCGTAATTTTTCCTTCCTCAAGTTGAGTTAGTCCAAAGTTTTCCATTGCTAATATTTGAGTTTTTACATCCTCAAAAGTTAGGAAGGTAGGATCAAAGTCAATCGTAAATTGAAGTCCCATCATTTTACGGAAATCTCTTGTTGTAAAATCTACCGTTATCTCTTCGTCAGTCTGGACTGCTTGTTCTTTTGCGTCGAATGATAATGTTGCAATAGTATTTCGAGTGTCTGTTCCTAGCAAATTATTAGGCAAGGCGCTATCATTGACGTCTCCTACTTTTATGGCTACGAAGTTGGTAATTTGATTACTCGATAAGTTTGGAATATTTATTTCCTCTGGGAAGTCATCCGCAAAAGGATTGTAAGGGTTGTCGAAAGTATGATTGGCATCTACAAATCTCCAAGATTGGTTGAACTGTAAGTCGGTGTCTATCTGCAAAATCAATTTTCTCAACTGAACAATGTCAAAGGTGGTCACCGTCTTGGATTTATTGGCATCGGCAGCTATAATTTTGTAGGGAGAATCGAGCAGTTCTACTCCGAGGATGTGTTTGCTTATCAATACCAAGTCATAGGTAGTGACTCCATTTACCGCATTCATATTTTTTTCGGGTGTCACCGTGTAGTTGGCTCCCGTAGGAATATTTGGAAAATTAAACGACCCGTTGGAAGTAGCCGTAAAAGGATTGTTAGAGTTGACACTGCTGATGTGAATGGTCACGTCTTCGATCTCTTCTCCCATTTCATTTTCAATAACTCCCGCAACAGTTGCTGTTTGTAACACATCACACACGTTATTATTATCCTGAATGACAATAAAAGTTTCGCAAAAATCTTGGTTGCCATCCGCATCCGTCACCCACAACTGGACAGTTTGAGTACCCAAGTGATTACAGGTAAAATCTCGTTGTGTATCCGTCACATCGCTAGAGAAGGAATACTGCAAATTATCATAATCCGTACAGTTATCGTAACTACTTCCAGCCTCGAAATCAGAAGCCCAAATCGTAACCATGCCACTACTTGGCATCAACTCCGTCGAAAGTCCATTTAAGCATACAGGAGTTGGTTTTTTCCCATCACGAACAGTAAACAGGTAGGTACATTTGGAAGCATTGCCGCAGCCATCCGTTACTGTAAAAGTTATTTCGTAAACACCGTTGGCAAAAGCTCCACTCGCATCATTTCCAAATCCCGTAATCTCAATACTTCCGTCATTGTTGGCGTCAATCTCGTAAGAATAATTTAACTCCTCCGAACAGTCATCTGCCTCTACGGTGAGTGCCACAAAGGTCGTCCCGCAGTTTTCCTCAAAATTATCTACCGTGATGTCGGCAGGGCAGGTGGTGAAAACGGGAGCATTCAAATCTGTTACTTTGATAACCTGCGTGTGTTGCCAGTATCCTTCGATGATCGAAGCGTTCGGATCGTACTGACACCAGTCAACGATTGTCCATTTTCTTAAAATTTTATAACAAGCAGGTTCTGCAATGATTAAAGTTTCATCGTCGTAGGACATCGTGACCTCATCGCACAAGTCATCATTTTCGATCACCGGATAGTCGTAGGGTGCTGTCAGGTCTCCCGGAAGTAACAATCCAATTCCACATTCGAACGTCTCGTAGTCCAATGGCCAAGTAAAATCATCTTCACCAAATGGATCGGTATTCACTAGAGCGATCAACTGAATGCACGAAGCTGTATTTCCCTGCGCATCGGTCGCTGTCCAAACTCTGGTAACTGTTCCTTCCCCACATTGGCTGATGTCAACTGAGATGTCTTGGAAAGTGACATCTACATCATCACAATTATCCGTAGCTATTGCCTGACCCGTCAGCCCTAAGTCAGTATAATCTGATTTGCACTCTAGCGTTTTGTCCGTTGGACAAATAATAATCGGATTAATTTTATCTTCGACTTCCACCTCTACCATACAGGAATTGGTATTTCCAGCGGCATCGGTTATTCTCAGCTCGACCATGATGATAGTCCCAATGTCGCAGCAAGTAAATGGCACTACCTCCGCAAAATCCGTAGCATCGTTTCCTGAACAATTTGGATTATCCATTCTTCTTACTTCGTAATTGACTATCCCGCAATTGTCATAACTACCATCGTCGAATACTTCTGCAAAAACTACTGCTTCACCAGTACTGGTAAGCGATACGGTAGTTTGTTCATCACAGATCACAATGGGTGGAATATTGTCAGCAATATTTACCTTGGTAGTACAGGTACTCACGTTTCCGCAGTCATCCGCAGCGATGTAAGTAATGGTATGTTCTCCTAATGGTAAACCTGTTATCAATCCTCCGTTGCCTGCAATAATGCCGTTGGGTGTTTCTGTTTTTACCGTAAATTCAGAGCAAGCATCAGTCACATCCGCAGGGGGTAAGATAATATTACCAACGCAAGCGGAGGTCGTTGTGCCTACCGTCGGAATAGTTGGGCAAATGATAATTGGAGCTGTTTTGTCCGCTACTTTTATAATTTGATTTTCTTCAAAAACCTCGCTCGTACACCAGTCCACAATCGTCCATGCTCTTACGATTTTATAGCTGCCGCCACAGGTCTCCAAGATTTGATCTTCATAGTCAACAGACAATTTACATGGCTCGTGGTCTAGGATATTTTTTCCGTACAAAGTAGGATAACCCGTATTGGAAGGATCAAGATTTGGATTCGGACACTCCAACGCTGGCAAGGCTACATCATCCAAATGTTCTGGAAAGACAATATCATTGCCATCGGGTTTTTGAATGTCAATATATTGTGTGCAAGTACTTTGATTACCGCTTTCGTCGGTAACTGTCCACACTCTCGTTATTCTTTTTAAAAAATCGGGATTCAAACAATCATAATCTGTTGCGGTATCCTCAAAAGTTAAATCCGTCACCACACAGTTATCCGAAGTACTCGGAACTGCATTGTTATAAAAGTTTTCTAAAAGGTAAGGATCAGTATCTTCGTTGCAGTTGATCGTCAAGTCCGAACAATCAATTGAAGGTTTCATTTTATCCTCGACGGTGATATTTCCCCAACAAGAATTAATCGTGCCGTCTGCATAATATTTTGTCAGAGTATAGCTAACAGTTTGTCCTACAAATCCACAAGTCAGCATCGCCGAGGTAGTAGAGATGGTATGACCAAATTGAGTCACATTTTGTACAATAGTGTTAGTGTTGTTAATTTCCACCACTAATGAACTTAATTGCTTAAAACAATCTTCCTGAAAAGTAGCACTCCAAACTACCGAAGGATCAATCAAAGCCCCTCCGCTGGCGTCGAGCGAAACGTTTAGTTGACTATTGCAGCTAGTGCCACACGTAAAAGTATTGTTAGCAGAAGAATTGACTGTCGTGCCTGAGATTGCGACTAAAACTAATACGCCAATGTGTAGAAATTTTTTAATGGCGTGAAGCATTGCTTTGGTCATGTCGTGTCGATTTTTGGTTAAAATGATTAAGTGTTCTTTTTACCGACCAAAAACTGTTTGAATAAACTTTACAAAAAAAGGGAAGAATTTTCCGAGAAGGGGAGACGGTTAACGCCCTCGGCACACTAAAGGAAATGATAGTATAATAAAAATGTGAGGGAAAGATGAAAGAAGGGAGGGGAGGATAAAAGTGTTGTTCAAGATGTTCGTTAGCAG
>JBCCJE010000538.1:0-4519 GCA_039027925.1 Bacteroidota bacterium | reverse complement strand
ATAATAAATTACATATTTATGCTTTATCTTTTTCTAATAGGCTGCGTTCCGAAAATACTCATTATACGCTGGCATAACTCCGTTTTTCGTTCCTTGCCTATTAAAAAAATATTTTGCCTAACTGTGTAATTTATTAATATCTCATTCCTAAGGGCTTGCCATACTTGCGCAAGATTTAATTTGTGAGAGCCTTAAAATGCTCCCAATACGCAGAAGGCTTTGGAAAAATCGTTTTACAGAAATCGTCTTTGCAATTCTGGCGTTGGAATCATACAACTGTCTTTTTGTCCAAACCATCGGTAGCGATTTCTAGCAACGAAATTATAAACAGTATCCCGCAGTGTATTAGGCACGATGGTAAAAATGTAAAGCATCGGATACACACCTTTCATATTTTTAAACATCCGCAGCGCAGCAGTAGATCGAGTGTACACCTGACCATCTTCAATGAGAATAACCGAAAAAATATCTTCAACGGGAAGATTAAAATGCTTCAAAAGTTGTTTGCCTTCTTCGGACTGAAGAGCTGCGAATCGAAACTTCCCGTCGGGATCTCTCTCAATGACAAACTGAACGAATCCGTTACACAAGTTGCAAACACCATCAAAAAGTAGGATAGGATGATCTTTTGAAATTTCTAAGAGTTCTTTCATACAAAAATAAACAAGTAGAATTTTAAGATTGTTTGAGCCTGCTTTTGCAAATCATTTGTTAAGCAAAAAGTATCTTAAAATTACTCAAATAAAACCCTGTACAGTTCTTCGATTTTTCCAATGGTAATGATTTCAATCTTGTAGCGATCAGGGTCGAGTCCTTTGGTATTATATTTTGAAATAAAAATTTGCTTAAAGCCTAGCCGGTCAGCTTCTTGGATTCTTTGGTCAATTCTGTTGACGGATCTTATCTCGCCGGACAAACCAACTTCCGCCGCAAAGCACACATCGTTTGGAATTGCAATATCTTCCAACGAAGAAATGAGTGCCGAAACGATAGCCAGATCAATCGCTGGATCATCTACTTTTATTCCCCCCGCTATGTTGAGAAAAACATCCTGCTGCCCGTACTGAAACCCACAGCGTTTTTCCAAAACGGCCAGCAGCATACTCAACCTCCGTAGGTCAAATCCCGTAGCCGATCTTTGTGGATTACCGTAAACGGCAGTACTCACCAAAGCCTGTGTCTCGATGAGCATCGGGCGCATCCCCTCCATCGTAGCAGTTACGGCACTTCCACTCAGCTCTTCATCTTTTTGAGAAAGGAGCAACTCCGACGGGTTGGGGACTTCTCGTAGCCCGCTCGCTTGCATTTCGTAAATTCCCATTTCGTCGGTTGAGCCAAACCGATTTTTGATGGTTCTTAAAATTCGATAAGTATAATTTCGATCTCCCTCAAATTGTAACACGGCATCTACAATGTGCTCCAAAAGTTTGGGTCCAGCGATGGATCCTTCCTTGGTGATGTGACCAATGATAAAAACGGGGATGTGTTCTTCTTTCGCAAATCGTTGGAGTTCACCAGCGCATTCTCTTACCTGAGAAACGCTACTGGGAGTAGAATCAATGTAAGGTGATACTAGGGTTTGGATAGAGTCAATCACTACGAGGTCGGGGTCGAGGTCTTTGGCGTGGTTCAAAATTTTGGTCACGTTGGTCTCCGTCAAAATATAGCAGTTGGAAGATTTACCACTAATCCTATCTGCCCGCATTTTGATTTGTTCCTCACTTTCCTCACCGGAGACGTACAAAATTTTTGCGGGCACATTTAACGCCACTTGCAAAAGCAATGTAGATTTTCCAATACCGGGCTGACCACCAATCAGCACCAACGAGCCACTCACAATGCCTCCTCCGAGCACTCGGTTGAGTTCTCCATCGGGTGTCACTAATCTTGCTCGATCCCCCGCTACGATGTCGGGTAGCGCAATGGGTTTCGGACTTTTGGAAGCACTACTTCCTTTCCACGCTTGTTTCTTTTCTTCTTGGGTAGTAGGTTTCGAAATGACTTCTTCCACAAATGTATTCCACTCCGAACAGGAAGGACATTTTCCTTCCCATTTGGACGACGTTGCACCACAATTAGTGCAGGCGAATATTTTTCTAACTTTTGCCACCAGCGAATATTTTTTTTCTAAACTTTTTTCGAAGTTTGCATTTAAATACACAAATTTAGTTACAGATAATTTTTTTTTGAAAAAAATTAATTTCTCATGAAAATTGCTTTAAAAAAATTAAATTTTTACTTGATACCTTTCTTTAAAATATAAGTTGGAAAAAGGATATTTTTTGTAGTCCGTTCAAAAAAATATTTTCCTCGTTTTTTAAAAAATGTGACTATTAAAAAAAAGGTCGTCATAACGAATGCAAATTATGATAAGCACGCTAAAAAGATAGCAAACTTAAAAAATAGATTAAAAGAAGTGCCAGAAAAAGACATAAAATTCTAAGTCTTTTGTGGCTCAATCAAGATACTTTAATTAGGAGCATTTATATGTAGATTGTTTTCATTTGGTTTTTTGGGGTAAAACAGGTAACCCGGTTCCGGCTAACGTCCCTTTTAGTTTTTTTGGACATTCGCAAAAAATAAAAAAGCGACACCGAGGATTCGAGGTCGCTTTTTTATTTTTCCATTGGTAATAAATCGAGGTTTAGTTCAATCTAATCTCATCATCATTCCCATCAAAAAACGTATATTCGGTAAACTGATAATCTGAATTTTCTCTGAGGTGTATCCATTTGAAATGTTTCATATACCATTTCATTTGTTTGCTTGGCCAACCTCTTCTTAGGTAGGCATTGACGTAGGGATGAGTATGCAGTTGCAATTTGGACTGCGGTCGGGATTGGAGGATAAATTCCAGATCGCGCTCAATATCATCTGTCAGCAAAATAGAAGGATTAATCTTCCCCGTGCCATTACAAGCGGGACAAACTTCGGCAGTGTTTATTTTGACTTCTGGCCGCACCCTCTGTCGAGTAATTTGCATCAATCCGAATTTGCTCAACTGCAAAATGGTATGCTGCGCCCGATCTTTCTTCATGTGGTCGCGCATGGCTCTCACTAATTGTCTTTTGTGCTCGGATACGCGCATATCTATAAAATCAATGATGATAATTCCCCCGATGTCGCGTAGCCGAAGTTGACGAGCAATTTCTGCTGCCGACTCCAAGTTGACAGCGAGTACGGCTTCCGCCTGATTGGCACTTTTCGCCGCCTTGTGTCCACTGTTCACATCAATGACGTGCATGGCCTCCGTACTTTCAATCACTAGGTAGGCGCCACTCTGCATAGTCGCCGTTTTTCCAAAAGAAGACTTGATCTGGCGAGTCACTCCAAAGGCGTCGAAGATAGGCTTGGCACTTCGGTGGTGTTTTACAATTTTAACTTTATCGGGAGAGAAAGAAGCTAGAAAATTTTTAATGTTGCCGTGTAGCTCCTTATCATTCACCACAATTTTGTTAAAAGAATCACTCAGTATATCTCGAAGGATACTAGAAGTTTTATCCAACTCACTCAGCAACTTAGCGGGAGGATTAGCATTGTGTAATTGACCGTGTACCTGTTCCCACTTCTTGAGCATGATGTTGAGTTCTTCGTGTAGGTCAGCTACCTTCTTGCCTTCCGCTGCGGTACGGACAATTACCCCAAAATTTTTCGGTCGGATACTCTCTACCAAGCGTTGCAGTCTTTTTCTTTCTTCTGAGTTGGCTATTTTTTTGGAGACAGCTACGACGTTGGTGAAGGGCGACAGTACGAGATACCTTCCGGGGATAGTAATTTCACAACTCAATCGAGGCCCTTTGGTGGAGATCGGTTCTTTTAAAATCTGGACGAGAACGGGCTGTTTTTTATTCAGCACCTGATCTATTTTTCCAGTTTTAATGATTTCTGGTTCGAAGGTAAAGTTATCTAGTTTGTAAGTGTTTTGTTTACCAGAGATGGATTGTTCGGTATATTTGAGCAGCGAACGGAGTTTGGGCCCTAGATCTGTATAATGCAAAAACGCATCTTTCTTATGACCAATATCTACGAAGGCAGCATTGAGTCCGGGCATCAGTTTTCGTATTTTTCCCAGAAAAATATCACCGACCGTAAAGTTGGTATTCGTTTTTTGATTGTGTAGTTCTACTAACTTTCTGTCTTCCAAAAGCGCAATTTCCACCTCCGTGGGCGTAGAATTTATGATAAGTTCTTTTTCCACTATATCTTATTTGTGGGCATGGGGAGCATGGATGCTTCCCGAAGGCAGGGATACATATTTTTCCGAAAGGAGCATTTTGGCCGTAAACAAAGACGTTCTACTAGTAAGTTCAAATGGCGTATCGAACACCAAATAACTAAGTGTAAATTATATTAAATAAAGTATTTGATTTAGAAATAAAAATCCTAGGTTCTCTTCCAAAACATACTTTTGGGAGTATTATTTTCGCTAACCCAACTTATCTTTCAAGCACGAAATAATACCTCCTGCTTAACAATTTCTTATTCGACTTTGTCAAAAAATAAGAAAGGGACATAGCGT
>JBCCJE010000537.1:0-4523 GCA_039027925.1 Bacteroidota bacterium | reverse complement strand
TAAATTTACATTTTATGCGCAGTTATTTTTTCTTTATCAAGGCGAAAAACGTAGGCGATGCGGGGCATCCTGTGCTTGCTTGATGCCAGAGCATCAAAGGCTTTTCAACGCAGCAGAAAGGAAAAAGAACAAGTAAAAAATGTAAAGTTATTATTGAACCATTCCTTGGGGGAAGAGAGAGGAGGGATGTGAGCGGAGAGAAGAAAGATAACGTTCGAGTGTTATCGTTTGGCTTCTTGTCGCCGCATCTCTGTTCTCACTTCTTTCCTCCCTCTTCACTTCCACATATCAATTCAATGAAAAATCAACTTATCACCTTTTCCCCACTCATCGTAGGATGTATGCGCCTTGGGACTTGGGGTGTCAATATGACGACCAAAGCACTCGAAGCCTTCGTTGAAGAATGCCTTGCTTTGGGGCTTAATGATTTCGACCACGCTGACATTTACGGACACTATACGACGGAGGAAGCGTTTGGAAAATTACTGAAACTTCGACCTGAGTTGCGTTCAAAAATCCAAATCACCACCAAGTGTGGTATTCGATTAACCTCCGAAAATAGACCAGCGCACACCATCAATTCTTACGATTCCTCCAAAGATCACATCATCACTTCCGCAGAAAATTCTTTGAGATTTTTAGCAACGGACTACTTGGATGTGTTGCTGATTCACCGACCAGATTTTTTGATGAACCCACACGAGATCGCCGAGGCATTTGAACAACTCAAAAGTGCTGGTAAGGTAAAGCACTTTGGCGTTTCTAATTTTACCAAAGATCAGTTTGATTTATTGAACAGCCTGATCCCTCTCGTGACCAATCAAATCGAAATCTCCATCACTCATTTGAATGCGTTTACCGATGGTACGCTGCTGCAATGCCAGCAACATAACATTGCTCCTACGGCGTGGTCACCTTTGGGTGGCGGGGCGGTTTTTGGGCAATCAGAAGATGAAAAAATCCAACGCATTCAAGAAATGGGTCATACCCTAGCAGAAAAATACGAGGTGGATTTGGATGAAATATTAATGGTTTGGCTGCTAAAACATCCCGCTGGAATTATCCCCGTGATCGGTACCTCAAAAATTAAAAGAGTACAATCGGCGTTGAACGCCACTAAGATTGAAATGAGCAAAGAAGATTGGTATCGGCTGTGGAAGGCTTCTACGGGTAGGGAGATTGACTAGCCGAGTATTCGAAAATTACAATTTTACTCAAATGATAAACATAAGATCAAAAGACGTGGATGGCGCAGAGGTCTCGTGGTTTGCGCCCATCTGCAACGGCGATGATGAAATCCTCGGAGCACACGATAGGAACTATAAAAGTAGTTGGGAAAATACCTCCCATATTTTATTGACTGCGGACAAATTAGGGTACAGAAATATCTTATGTCCATCGTCCTACCAAGTTGGGCAAGATACCCTGACCTTCGCCTCCGCCGTTGCACCGATGACCAAAAACATCAATCTCTTGACCGCAATTCGCTGCGGTGAAGTGCATCCTCCAATGCTCGGAAGAGCGATAGCTACGCTAGACCACATCCTGAAAGGAAGGCTTACGTTTAATATCATTTCTTCCAATTTACCGGGGACAAATTTGAGTTCGGAAGATAGGTACCAACGCTCTCGGGAAGTCATCCAAATCCTCAAGCAAGCGTGGACGCAGGATGAAATTAATTTTAAAGGACAATTTTATAACATTAAACTTCCAAGTACGCCCATCAAGCCCTACCAACAAAACGGCGGCCCCCTGCTCTACTTCGGTGGGTACTCTCCTCCCGGTGTGGAGCTGTGTGCGCAGCATTGTGATGTGTATTTGATGTGGCCCGAAACGGAAGAAAAACTGCAAGGATTGATGCAAAACATGAGCGACAAAGCTGCCGAGTACGACCGAACTGTTGACTTCGGATTGAGGGTACACGTCATCGTACGGGAGACGGAGGAAGAAGCCAAAATGGCTGCCAAAAAATTAATGTCCAAAATAGATGGGAACGCCGCATACGGAAAAGCCATCCGAGAACGGGCACTAGATGCCCAATCGCTCGGTGTCTCTCGCCAAGCTAACATGAGACAACTATCTGATAATGAGGGATTTGTGGAAAACAACTTATGGACTGGAATTGGCAGGGCACGTTCGGGCTGCGGTGCTGCCTTGGTGGGAAATCCCGATCAGATTTTAGAAAAAATCAATCGCTACGTGGACATGGGCATTCGGTCTTTTATTTTTTCGGGGTATCCTCACCTCCGAGAATGTGAGTTGTTTGCCAAGTACGTTTTACCAAAAATAAATACCATTTCGATGCCGCAGATGCAGGGCAGAATTCCGCTCGAAGCCCCCTTGACTCCGCTGGCGGCGGGTATTCGAAGATGAAAATCTTATGATAGATTTAGCCATTGTCTTGATTTATTTTACGGTCATTTTTGTTGCTGCACTTTCGGGACGCTCGGGGGAAGAAGCCTCCGCCGAGGAGTATTTTTTAAGCAACAGAAATCTAAAATGGTATTCCATAGCCCTTTCCACGGTGGCTACCAATATCAATGGTTATCAGTTTTTAGGGATGATGGGTTCTGCTTATTTGTACGGATTAGCGCAGGCAAGTTTGGAGATCAATGCCATCCAAGGTATCCTTATGGCAGCTTTTATCTTTGTTCCACTTTACTTACGGGAAAGAATTGTTACAATTACTCAGTTTATAAAAAAGCGGTTAGGCAGGACGGTAGCGTTATTTTATACTGTTGCTAACATTTCCCTCTTTGCTACGATCACTTTGGGGGCGGCGTTATTTTGGGGTGCTTACGCTGCGGATTTAGTTTTTGCGGATTACCTAAGTTTTATTCACGAAAATCGCATCAAACGCATTGCGATCTTGATCTTTGGGCTGGGGGTATTTTCGGCCACTTATACCTACTTGGGCGGACTAGCTGCCGTAGTGAAAACGGACATTATCCAATTTGTAATTTTATTGTTAGGCGGCTTTGTAGTTTTGTTCACTTCCATCTACCACTTGGGCGGATGGAATCAACTCTACATCAAGACTCCTCAACTGATGCACCTACACCTACCCGCCGACCACGACAAATTACCGTGGACGCATATCTTTGGATTGTTCCTACTGAATATCAATTACTGGTGTGCTAACCAAACCGTTGTGCAAAGATCGCTGGCGGCTAAGAGTCTGCGGGAAGCACAAAAAGGATTGATGCTGGGAGGAATCATAAAATACGTGATGGCGGTTTTGATTGTCATTCCCGGTATTGCCCTCTACGGAATCTTACAGGAACAAGGCACACCCCTCGCCGAACCAGATTTGGCATTCCCTTACTTAGTGAAAACATATCTTCCCGTAGGCATCAAGGGTATCATCCTCTGCGCGCTGTTTGCCTCCCTGATGAGTACGGTGGATTCCACTTTTAATTCTTTGGCTACTTTGTTTTCCATTGATATTTATAAAGAATATATCCGACCCAATGCGACCGAGACGCAGGTCGTCAATGCGGGTCGCCGAACCATTTTGATTACTTTAATCACGGGCGTATTGATGGGATTTATTTTGCTCTACGTCAAATTCGAAAATCCCGAAGCCGCCTTTACGCATACCCTCAACGAATTGCGCTACTACATCAACTGCGGAATCGTTGTTTTGATTTGTGCCGCCGCCTTTATGATGGCCCCTAATCATCGGTGGGCGTTGATCGCTTTTTTATCTACGATCCCACTTCATCTTTTGATTGGTGGATTTGATTTTAAATTCATCGCTTTCGAAGGATTTTTTCCCGAAATGAATTATTTCGTCAGGGCGGGTTGGGTCATTGTCATTGCTTTTCTGTTGCTCTCCTTGGCAAGCATCAAGGATGGATTCAAATCTTGGCGAGATGTCGTTTTTTTACAAAAAGAATCAAGGGGTGTTCAACAAATAGGTCTAGGACTTTTGGTATCTTTAGCGTTGTTGCACCTTATTTTTCACTAATCATCGCTGCGCAATTTTATCAAACATGCAAAAAACTATTTTTACTTTTTTTCTATTCCTCTCGTTGACAGCAGTTTCCCATGCCCAATCCAATTGGGTGAATTTATTGGAAAAAAACGACCTTTCGGATTTTCAGCAACTCAACGGTACGGCTGAATATCAATTAAAAAATGGGGAACTCATCGGCATCTCCAAATTGAATACGCCCAACAGTTTTTTAGCTACTAAAAAAAAGTACGGCGACTTTATCTTGGAGTTTGAGGTGTGGATTGAAAATGATCTCAACTCGGGCGTTCAATTCAGAAGCAATACCAAAGGGGATTCTATTCAGGGTAGAGTATTTGGCTACCAAGCAGAAATTGAAACTAGTCCCAGAAAATGGGCAGGAGGCATCTACGACGAATCTCGCAGAGGATGGTTGTATCCATTATCAAGAAACGAATTGGGGCAAAATGCTTTCAAAAATGGATCGTGGAATCATTTTCGAATTGAAGCCGTCGGAAAACACCTGAGAACTTGGGTGAATCAAATCCAATGTGCTAACTTAGTGGAC
>JBCCJE010000536.1:0-4532 GCA_039027925.1 Bacteroidota bacterium | reverse complement strand
TGCCCGCAGTAGAAATATCAATGCTTTGCAACGTATCTGCATAACTACCTGACTGCAGCTGCCACGCTCCGCCCACGAAGAGAGAATCGCCCTCGCAGATTTCCGCTGTCATATTTCCCATAAAAATTGGATGAACGGTAAGCGAGGTGATGATGACGGAGTCACAGCCTTGAATTGTTTGGAGGGTGTCCGAATAATCGCCCGCCGTGAATTGCCAAGCGCTGGCTAAAAATATGGAATCGCCCTCGCAGATTTCCGCAATTGTATTTTCTGTAAAAGTAGGATTGACGATGAGTTCGGTGATGATGATGGAGTCGCACCCGTTGGCATCGGTAAGAATTTCGAGAAAGAATCCCGCCGAGGTTTCCCAAATGCCAGCAATCAAAGCAGAGTCTCCTTGACAGATTTCGGAACTAAAATTCGTGTTGATGGTAGGAAAATAACTAACCGTAATCTCATCCTCCGCAGTACATCCCGTAGGGTCACAAGTAACCGTAACGGTATAAGTGCCCGCAGTAGAAATATCAATGCTTTGGGTGGTTGCTGCATTCGACCAAAGAAAACTACAGCCCGTATTGCCAGCAGATACGGTAATCATTTCTCCTTCACACAACGTAGTATCATTTTGTAAATTTACTGTTACACTTTCAAAATCAACCTGTACGCAATCCGACGAAGTACAGCCATCCACCGAAGTAACGGTCACACAATAATTCGTAGGGGAGTTAGCGAAGATGGTTGGGGTAGTAGCCCCCGTGGACCAATTGTAGGCGATACCTCCATTTCCAGCATCCAGTAAGGTGCTATCTCCCGTACATAAAGTAATATTGCTGCCGAGGTTCACATCGGGAATAATGCCGGGGCTAACAATCAAAGTATCCGCCGCCGTACAACCAAAATCACAAGTAATTGTGACGGCGTAAGTACCTGCCATATCTAAGTCAATCGTAGGATCAGTATCTCCTGTGGACCATGCGTAAGTACATCCCGTAGTCGTAGCGTCTAAGGTGATGATTTCGTTAGGACAAATCTCGGTATCGGGCCCTAGATCAACTTCGGGCAGCGGAATCACCTCCACCGTGACCGATGTGGTATCCATACAGCAAGTCCCATTGGTGACGGAGACTTTGTAATTAGTCGTCACCGCTGGATTGACAATTATGTCTCTCGTGATCAGTCCATTTTCCCACAGGTAGGTGCAGTTAGCTGGATTTCCCGTGACCGCAGAGATGATGATTGATTCTCCTTCGCAGATTTGTACGGTAGGCATGGCGGGTAAATCAAAATCGCAATTTAACTTAAATACCCAATTGTCAAATATTCCAAAATTGGAAGAAGGTGTATCAAAGGGTGCGCCCGGGCTATCCGAAATCGTATGTCCCCCTACGATGTACGTGCTATCAGAATTTCTCCTAAAATCCCAAGCGGCGTCGTAATCATTGCCACCGTAATTTTTTTCCCAAATCAAATTACCCGATTCGCCCGCCCAAACGAGCCAGTAATCCGCTACTCCAAGGTTGGCATTAGCAATATCGCCATTGCTACTCGAATTGGTCAGCCCTCCGAAGATGTAGTTGGTCGTACAGTCGGTCACATCCACAATATCCACGCTGTAGAATCGCTCACTCTCATCCCCTCCGTAGCTCATATCCCACTCCATAGCTCCAGTATCGTCCATCTTGACCGACCAAGCATCTTCTACTCCAATCAAGGCGGCAGTTTTATTATTGGGTGCGATGGTAGGATCTGAATCCGAAAACCCCGTTAAAATCATGCCGCCATCGGAGGTAACTTCCATGTCAAATAATTGATCATTACCATTGCCACCGAAGGAAACATCCCAGAGAAAATTACCGTCCAAATCGGTTTTCACCACCCAATAATCAAATGAACCAAAGTGGGGTGAGGTCTTTTCGTTGCTCGGTGGAGAGAGGGAAAACCCACCTAAATAAAATCCATCGGAGGTAGCTCGAACCACTTCCAAAAAGTCAAAGTCGTTGCCCCCGTAGGTGTTTTCCCATTGAATAGTGCCCGTAGTTCCGTCCAATTTTGCCAACCAATAATCGGGAATCCCACTTGCATCGGGCGTGTCGCCTCCGATCAAAAGTCCACCGTCGGCTGTCTCGATGATGGATTTGGCGTTGTCACTCGTTAGGCTGCCCAGCCGAGTAGTCCACAGTACATTGCCGATGTTATCAACCTTCAACACCCAAGCATCTACCACAAAAGGATTGCCAGCGGGTACATCACAGGACGCAGGAGAATTGGTTGTGCCGATGACCGCAAATCCACCATCGGATGTCTGAATCACATCAAATAAACTTTCTTGCGCCAAACCTCCGTACAGACTATCCCAAACGGTATTACCAGCCGCATCGGTCTTGATGAGCCAATAGTCCGAAGAACCACAAAATGGATCATTGATATTACCGGGTGGTGGGTCTTCCTGCGCTTTTCCGCCGAGCATAAATCCGCCGTCGGCCGTCTCGAAGCAGTTGTAAAATTCTTCGACGCCACCATTGCCGTACATATTATTAAAGCTGGGATCAATCACGAGGTCTTGGGCATACGTAACTACTGATGCTAGCAAACAAGTGAGCAACATCAGAAAATATATCCGCAACCGTGAAGTGGGCTTATCGTTCATCAGCAATCGCTATTCGATTTAGAGTATAGCACTATCAGTATCCGAGCAGTATCCAAGTGGATGCTGCTACCGAGTTAAGGAGTAGAAAAATTAATGAACCTCTGACAGACATGTCAGCCTTCGTGGAGGATTCATTCTTTAATAATTAGCTTTGTGGAAACTTGTAGTTGCGTACTGCGATAGTACGTTAAGTGAATAGGTTTTTGTTGAATCTCATCCAGTAATTTTGTTAGAGAAAATAACGGTAGGAACTGGGATAACTGTAAAAAACAGCCACACACAAAGGTATTGTTTTCCCACTTTCGAAGCAATCTATTTTTTTCAAATAGGCTCTTATTTGTCACTCCACCCAAGTATTGTACACCGCCATCACTCCATAGTACACCGTAGCTAAAATTATGCTGCCTATCCACCAGATGTTTCTCTCGGGATACATCCACAAAACTACGATTGCGGATATAATAAAAATGACGGTATTCAAAATAGTGAGAGATTTGAACTTAGTCGCTTGGCTGGGATACACAAATTTTACGGGAATAAAATGTAAAACCGCAAAAAGAACGATGAGCAAAACATTCCAAAAGTAGGAGAAGTCAAAAACGAAAAACATAAAAAAGACGACCATATTCCACAGTACTGGAAAACCGATAAAGTACATATCATTGGAGACCATTCCGTCTTTTCCGTAGTAAATAGCAGACACCAAAAGAATAATAGCCGTACAGGGCAGCTTCCAGTCCTCTCCAACTAAGTTGGCTTGATGAAAAAAATAAGCAGGAATGATAGCGTAGGTAGCAAAGTCAATCACGTAATCTATGGTTTTACCATCTATGTGCGGTAAGATTTCTTTCACCTTAAACAAACGGGCAAAAGTACCATCTATGCCATCAATGACTAGACAAACTATTAGCCACAGCATCGCCTCTCTCCAATCTTGCTTATTGATAGCTAGTATCGCCATAAATCCCGCTACCAAACCAGAGGAAGTGAATACATGAACGCTCCAGGCTAAAGTTTTTTCTAAAGGAGAGTAAGTTTTCATATCATGCGTATTCGACCGACGTATCGTTTTTTTTGGAAAAAAATAAGTTTAGATTTGCAAAATGCTAAGTGCGAAAATATTCGAAAAACAAGAATTATTAAATTTATTCTAAATGTATTTTTGAAAATTTTAGTAGATATTTTGTTTTTTCTCTTCATTGGTTGTTGCTCTTCTTTTTTTGGGGCTGTTAAAAAAATGCGTAGGCTGTTGTTCTAAATTTAAACGATGGAAGGATTTATAGATGATCTTAAAGATATGATTCGTAAAAATGGTAGGGTAGAAGAACTCCGCCAGATTGCGCAACTCAACGGTTTTCGATTTGAAGATCGGGAGAAATTTTCTGTTCAAGATTATCTTTTAAAACCTTTTTCCGTTTTTAAGGGAAAAAAAGATAAACGCTTTAAGGGCATTTTGATGAAGGACATTTTCCCGCCCGATGGAAAAATTAGAATCTATGATTATTTCTACTGGGGAGATTTTAAAACCCGAAAGACCACTATTTTTGAGGTGAAAATCAAAGCCCTCGACTTGCCTAAATTTGAAATTCGTACGAAGGGTATTCTCCACCAAGTGTCCAGTTTTTTTATAGATAACGAAAAACCGTACCCCGAGGAGAAGGATTTTTACACCAAATATGAACTGCTCACTCCTGATCCTAACCACTTCGAAGCAACCGTCTCTCCCAAATTATTTGACCTCATTTTGGATAGAAAAGATATTTCCGTGGAGGGAGAGGGCGATTACTTACTCATTTATTGCACCTATCAACAAACCCCAGCTAAAGCAATCATGGAAGAGTATGACTACGTTTTGGATGTGGTAGATGTCGTACTGAATGATGAT
>JBCCJE010000535.1:0-4533 GCA_039027925.1 Bacteroidota bacterium | reverse complement strand
CTATATTAAAATAATTTCTTAACATGATAAAAATTATGAATTGAAAATTATAAATTATGAATGTCCAATTCTGAATTCCCCGAGGTTTCGGGGCTGGCGTCATTCATAATTTTAAATTTGATTCTATTCGTTTCTCAAGCTTTCTACTGGGTTAGTTAATGCAGCAACTAGCGTCTTTGAACCTACCGTCAAAAAGGCAATACTAATCGCTAATACTCCCGCTAGAGCAACCATCCAAAGTTGCATATCTATTCGGTATTCAAAGTTGTTGAGCCATTCGTTCATTTGTAGCCAGACGATTGGCGCAGCTAATAACAATCCAATTACAACGTAGAGCAAAAACTTTTTGGAAAGGTGAAAAACGATATTCGAAACGGAAGCGCCGAGGACTTTTCGAATACCAATTTCTTTCATGCGTTGCTCGGTCATAAAAGTAGCGAGGGCAAGTAATCCTAGGCAGGCAATGAAAATGGCAAGGATAGAAAAGATACCGTAGAGTTTCCCTACACGATCTTCGGCTTGGTACATTCTAGCAAAACGATCATCCAAAAAATCATATCGGAAAGGCTGTGTGGGCGCAAAGGATTTCCACGTCGCCTCGGCCTTGGCGATGAGTTGCTCCATTTCTACTGCGGTTGTGTTGATGGCAACTACCGAATTGCTAGGTCTGAGGAAAAAACCTAAGTCTCCGACTTTACCTTTTAAGGATTCAAAATTAAAATCCTCCACTACGCCGATGACCTTGATGGCATTCCCTTTATCGAAGGGCGTTTCGATTAATTTACCGATGGGATCTTCGGCGATACCGAAGGAACGAACGGCGGTTTCGTTAAGGATGACGCTTCGTTCGTCCGTGGGCATGTCTTTATTAAAATTTCTGCCTTCTAGTAAATTGATCCCCAACGTACTGATATAGTCTTCATCAACATTCCAACATTGCATTATCACTTGATCTTTACTATCCGTATTGCCGTAGCGCGAAAATGTAACAAAATTTCTACTACCACCATCCAAAGGAAGGTAGGAGGACACAGTTGCGTTTTTGACCTCAGGTAATTTTTTGAGGGCATCTTTGAAGGCGGGCAATTGTTCGGCAATCGTATAAGTGTCTTGAATCAGGAGCACTTGATCTTTGGCAAAACCTAAGTTTTTGTTTTGAATATATTTCATTTGTTGAGCGACGACTAGTGTGGCCACGATCAAACCAATCGAAACGGCAAATTGGAAAACTACCAGTCCACTTCTGAGCCAACCACTCTTACTTCCCAAACTCAACTTGCCCTTGAGTACCTTGACGGGCTGAAAAGCTGATAAATAAAAAGAGGGATACAAACCTGCCAAAAGCCCAAAGGATAGCGAGCTAAAAAGTAGTGTACTTGCAAATCTCCAATCCGTAAAAGGAATGCTAATATCTTTTCCAGACAAATCATTGAACAACGGCATCAAGAACAAAGTGAGCAATGTACCCAATCCAAACGCAAGCAAACTCATCAAAACGGATTCCGTCAAAAACTGAGTGATCAACTGTTTTTGAAATGAACCTAACACTTTGCGTAGCCCTACCTCCTTGGCTCGATTGGCTGATCTTGCGGTGGAGAGATTGATAAAATTAATTAGCGCAATCAACAAAATAAACAAAGCGATAGCACCAAATAATCGAACCTGAGTTATGTCGCCCTGTGGCCCGTAGGGCTGTCGCATTCCTTGTGATTTTAGATGAATATCCGTGACGGGTTGTAGCACGAGCTCGAAACCTTTCCCTGCTTTGACCAATGCGCTGAGATCAGTATTGAGTTGCTCTTGGTACTGCGGGCCGTAATTTTTTAAAATAAATGCTTGGAGTTTATCTTTCAGTTGGGAAGGTTGTACGCCGTCGGCGAGTGATACGTAGGTATAATAATTATTAAAAATCCAATTGGTACTAGCGGTCTCCTCCAAGGTATTGATGGACATAAAGAAATCGTACTGAAAGTGATTTTGGGCAGTCATATCTTTCATCACGCCCGTAATTTTGTACGATTGCCTCGACTCATCGTTGAGGATTAGCGTTTGTCCTACGGGGTTACTTTTCGGAAAATATTTATTTGCGATAGTTTCCGAAATAACTACGCTGTAAGGATTTTTCAAAATACTTTCGGGATCACCCTGAATGATTGGCAGGTCAAATAATTCAAATAATGATGGGTCGGCGTAAACAAAACCTTCTTCGTAAAAGCCTTGTTTTTCATTTTCTTTGCGAATGATATTTCCTCCTGCATTGTAAAAATGGGGATTGATGCGCGCTACATTTTTGATCTCAGGTATCTCGTCTAGCAGCGTGGGTGCCAAGATCGGGGGTCCCGCCGCACCTTTACCTTGAATGTCATTATAATTATAATCCGATAAAACTCGGTACAAATTTTCCACATCGGGATGCTGCTGATCGTAGCTCAATTCATCTTTGATAAAGAGGGCAATCAATAAACAACAAGCTACCCCGATGGCCAATCCAATGATATTGACAAAGCTGTAAAACTTTTGTTTTTTCAGTTGGCGAAATGCTATTTTAAGATGATTTTTAAGCATAGTTATAGATTTGAAATCAAATAATTTGATGGAAAATTAAAGCTGTTTTTTCTACTGATATTTTGTTACATCAAGCCCCCTTCTTTTTTAAAAGTCTCGGAGGGATGAGACATCAGTAAACTACAACAACACATTTACAAATTGTCAAAGCCCCTCCGAGACTACACATTTACACAAAAAAAGAATTACAACGGGTGTGCCAACTTTTATAAACAACTCATAATCAAATGATTACACATTTTAAAAAAAATGCCAAGAAGTAGGGTTGTTCAAAAATGAACAGGGGGTGTACATTTATGAACGGGAAAAATTTTCTCCCTCGGATATTCAATTTATTACCTTTGAAAAAACCATTGAATCCACGACATTTGCAGCATGGAAGAAACAAACTTTTTTACACACTTCAAGCGTCAAAAAACATTTGACAAAAAAGCGCGCACCCATCAGAAGATTTTTTTTCAAATCAATATCGTTGAATACGGTGCTACGCTCTCCGTGGTGGACGCCAAGGGAAATACTATCGAACCTAACTATTTATCGTATAGTGGAGCAGTACGAAATCTCCTACGAACCATTGAGCAAATTCAGGATAAAAATAGCTTTGTGATCGATTGGGAAAAACCAGCCGATCATCTTTTTTTAGCAGAGCATCAATACTTGGTGGATATGCTTCGGCGGGTAGATAACATTGTGGATGGGGCAATGAATCGTCTGAAATTTCAGAAGGGACAGGCATTTGTTCAGATGCAATTAGTACCCATCAAACAAAAATCACCTGCAAAAGGCGATACCTCATCAAGTTTGAAAAAAGCATCCAAAGCGTGGGATAGCTTAATTCAACTAAAGGCAGAGGATCAAACTTTTGATGACTTCCAATTATTGACCGAAGATACCGCTTTGGCGAATGGAAATATTTTTGAAGTCCTACCCGTCGGTGAGGGATTTAGGAATTTACCTTTTTTTCAAACCAAAGTTCAGGAAGAAGATTTGAATATTTTTCTTTCGCTCTTTTTTTCTTATTTGGAAAATATCAAACTGATATTTGACGGATACACCCACGTAGAAAGTGAAGATAAAATCTACGCACGCCCCGCGCTGATCTTCGAAAAAATAGACGAAGACGATGCCTTATTTATGAGAGTGGGGCAGTCCTTGCCGGGGCTAAATGTAGGTACGTTGGAGCAGTTTGACCTGTTTCGGTATGCGGAATTAAATGAGTTGGAGAAAAAAATAGTCGTCAAATTCATTGAGCAAGACCCTACCGAATCGGTCATTAATCACATCAGTAGATTACTGCGAAAACATAAATCCAAAAAGAAAAAAGAAAATCGGGAGGAGGTGGTCATGGAAGATGATCTGTTTATTATTCCCAAAGAAATTGCGAGCGGATTTATCTACCACGAGTTGCCCAACTTACTGACCGACTACCAAGTTTTTGGAGCTGAGAAATTACGCACCTACAAAATTGCAGCCGTTCAGCCTTCCCTCGGTATGAACTTATCTCACGGTATTGATTTCCTAGAAGGAGATGTTCACTTGGATTTTGGGGAGGAAAAAATTGGGTTGTTTGAGGCCATCGCACAGTTTCGCAAAAACAACTACATCAAACTCAACGACGGCACACACGCCCTAATCAACGAGGCCTACCTCAAAAAACTCGAACGGATTTTTCGAAAAAAAGGAAAAAATAAAGTAGAGGTTTCTTTCTTTGATTTGCCCTTAGTGGAAGAGTTGATTGAAGAAAAAGTGACGGGTGATACCTTCAAAAAATCGAGAGCAGTATTCGAAGGCTTCAATACCATTAATAAAAAACGCTACCAACTGCCCGAGGTCAATGCTACCCTCCGACCTTATCAGAAGGCAGGTTTTAAATGGATAAAATATTTACACGATAATAAATTGGGCGGCTGTTTGGCGGACGATATGGAATGTGGATGATTTTCTTTGTTTATCGACTCGAATTGGCTT
>JBCCJE010000534.1:0-4547 GCA_039027925.1 Bacteroidota bacterium | reverse complement strand
CCCTTCTCCATTAGCACCATTCCAGCCTATAGGTGGATAGGGATCAGCTTGGAAGACAATTTCGCCCCAGCGGTTGACGATGGTGAGTTTTACTTGTGAATAATCTACCTGACATCCTAATTCTTCAAACTCCACAAATGGGTGAAAGAAATCATTGATGCCATCATTATTTGGTGTAAAACCGTTTTTGATATTCGCTTTGGCTTCACGGAGGCAGGAGGCTTCAAAGTTTAGTAATACCTGCGCTGTATCACAGTTGTTGGGACAGTTCGTTTGACAAATGTAGTATTCAAAAGAATCTTGTCCAGAGAAGCTATTGTCCAGTAGTTCATATCTAATCAAAGAATCCATCACTATCGAAAAATTACCAACAGGAGTAGCGTTAGTAGGTAAGCCGATTGCCCAATTTCCATTAGGGAATGTATCATTTTCGGTGACATCGAGGATAATATTACTGACCTCATCGCTGTAGGTGCTTTCATCATCAATTGCCTGAATATCAAATGCAAATTCTACGGACAACTCCAACTGTACCACACTATCACAACCATTGACCGAAATAAAAGTATTTTCATAAAATCCAGCCGTAGTCAACAATTCATTTCCAAATTCATAAAAATCACCATCACAGATTTTCTCGGTGATTACTGCCAAAGGAAATGACTCTACTTCTACTGCCATCGTTCCGCTTACATTTCCAGTACAGAAATCATTACTGATATTGATTAGTGAATAATTAAGGGGCTGATCCGTCGCCACAGAAAGAAAAAGAGGATTATCTGTAATTCCAGTTAAGGAATAATTTTGAATGCCATCCGAGTATTCAAGTGCAAAAGGAGGTGTACCCGTAAAACTAATAGCTACATCGTAACTTTCAAATTCACAAGCAATTAAATCATCGCTGATAATCGTCGCCGAAGGGAGCGGGACAATATCTATCGGAATCACCATCATTGGACTATTACCACATCCATTATTGGCTGCCACCGAAAGATTAGCGGTGCTTCCTAAGTTCCAAGTAATCGTCTGACAAGTCTGTTCGTTAGTGACTGTTCCTATTGGTAAATTCCAAGTGTAGGTATCTGCATTATTAATAGGCTCGATACAGTAGGTAATCGTCTCTCCTTCACATACCGAAGTATTACCGCTTAGCAAGGCAGGAGACGCAGGCAAAGAGGAGACTACTACGGTAAAGCAAGTGTCTTTGCTATCACAGATGTTGCTAGCCATCAAGCATAAGTCGCCGCTCGAAGCATTTGAGTAGTCAATAGATACAGTAGCCCCGCTATTATTTAAAATACTCGCTCCTGTAGGTAGCTGCCAAGAATAATTCACTCCCGTGAGGTAATTACTAATATCGTAGGTCTGAATATCGCCATCACATACTTCATCTGCACCCGATACGACAGGAACAGAGGGGATAGATAGCACTTCTACCAATCGTTCGCTAATAGCACTACAGCCATTAGCATCGGTAACAGTTACACTATAAATGGTAGAGGCAGTAGGAGTGATAGTTGTTTGTGCTGTATTTAAAGTAGGATTTTGACTCCACGTATAAGTACAGGTAGGACAGTTAGCCCCGCTAGCAGTCAAAGTGATAGCTGTCCCTTGACAAATAGTAGTATCTGCACCTAGATCAACAAAAATAGGATTAGGCTCAGCAGTTACCTCATAGCTTTCGGATATGGTACACCCATTAATATCCGTTAGGGTAAGGGTATAGTTTCCAGGGCATAATCCCGCAATATTATCACTTGTCATGCCATTACTCCAATCAAAAAGGTATCCACCTGCTCCTCCCATAGGGGCTATGGCTATACTACCATCACATACTTCAGGACACGAAGTTTTACCAATAGTCTCGGAGATACTCATGGGTTGTGGCTGGGATATGGTAATCGAATTTCCTACCTGAGTACAGCCATTGGCATCTGATAATGTAGGCGTATAAGTACCCGCCGCAAGTCCTGAGATGGCAAGCCCCGACATTCCGTTACTCCAGGTAGCAGAATAAGGCGGTGTACCGTTCATACCATTAACGGAGATCGAACCTGAGAAATCATTAGCGCAGTCCAAATTATTAACGCCCGTAATACTCACGTCAATATTGATTCCTTCCTCAATCGTAACCGTTGCAATCTCGGTACATCCGATAACATCAGTAGCTGTCACGGTATACGTTTCTGCTGACAAAGCATTGGGATCAATTCCTGCTCCCCAATCAAAGTTATACGGCGAAGTACCCCCCGTAGCCGAGACCGTAGCAGTACCATCATTACCATTGGCACAAGTAGCATCAGTTGAAGTGGCGGATATAGCAAAGTCTTCTGTTACCGTAAGAGCATTACTACAGCTAAAGCCGAATGTAGTCTCAGTAAGTGTTATCGTTAAGTTTTGTCCCGCAAAGTTGCAATCCATGGGGATAGAATCCAAAGGCCCCGCAATAGATTGATTAAGGTTGTTAAAGATTTCAATCTGAAAATTACCATTACTACAAGTCGTTGATAAGTCTTCGTCTGTAATAAGATCAGGAGTAATAAAAGGAAGTGTTGCAGGAAATAACAAGTTGTTTGTACAACTAAATACACACGAGGGAGAATCAATGCATAATGTAAAATCTCCCCAATTGGGAGTTCCATTACCTTCAGCAGCATCTACCCTAATAAAGTGGGTAATTCCTGGAGTTAGACCTAAACCTAACATTTCTAAGGAAGAACTTCCAGTATTTGCAGACACGCAGGCAATCTCAGCCAATTGATTCGGCAAGCAATCTCCAATGTAAAGAGCCATTTGAGGTTGTATAATTGGAGTACCATTTGTATTATTTGCAGTTAAAGTAATGCCAAAGTCAATCATACTTCCATCAGATGGAACTGTGAATTCAAACCAAACATCATTGTTAACATTATTCCAGCAAGAAGGTATATTATTAGATGATGTAGGATAAAAAATATTACTTGATGTTGCATTTATATTGTTATATATTATTTGAGTATTACAGACAGGTGGAATACCTAAATCTTCAATTCCAATACAATCGTCATTTGTAGGTATAGCAGGGGATACCATGATTTGGATTGGGTAACTCTCCAGAGTTAATTCAGGTGCACTATCATTTTTCACGTGAACCCAATAAGTTCCTGCATCACTCAACAAGATGTTATTAAAATCTAGATTATTATTTCCATTAATAGTATCGTAGGGTAATCCATCTTTGAACCAAAAATATCTGTTAGTGCTGATATTTTCGTCTATGGTAAGATCGATTGAAAGGAAGTCACCTTCAGTCATTGTGAATAGTGTATCGGTGTAAATAGAGTCTTGGGGAGAATAACGCAAGCTATCTATCATAAGACTTGCATTTTGTGTTATGATGTTTTGGTGGTTAGAAATAGAGGGAAGAATATTTTCAAAAGTAAATAAATTATCATCCACATATAATAAGCTCAAATTTGGACAATTTAAACTTAGATCTGGAATGTCTCCGCTTAATCGGTTGTTATCTAACCTTACACGTCTTAATAAGGGGGTATGCTCGAAACTTGGAACTTGTCCAGTTATTTGGTTAAAGCTACAATCTAAATTATCAAGATTAGGAACACTAGAAAAGCTAGGCAGAGTACCTGTGATTTGATTACCAAAACAATTCAACTCTACTAAACTTGTTAAGCTAGTGAAATTAGGAATAGAACCACTCAATTGATTAAATTGGCATCTTAATATTTCTAGATTAGGTAGATGTGTAAAATTAGGAATCTCTCCCGTTAATTCATTGAGATAACATCTCAGCTGTACAAGATTTGGTAAATGATTAAAATCTGGAATCTCTCCATTCAACTCATTGCCAGAACAATCGAAATATTCTAAAGAAACCAAGCTAGAAAAATTAGGGATATTTCCAGTAAGCTGTTGCTGATTGGAAGCACAGTTAAATATCTTTAGCTGAGGTAGATTCAAATCAGGAAGTTCTCCCACTAGTCCATTATTATTCAAACCAAGAACTTCAACACATCCATCTGAATTCAGTTGAACACCATGCCACGTATTGATCGGCATATTAAAGTCCCATGCATTTCCAGCATTAGGTATTGGTGCGTTGGGGTTTATTCCACTATTAAATTCTGTGCTAGAGTACGTCCAACTATTTCCTCCTAAAGTATTGTATAAACTTACTAAAGCTAGAGAGTCGCTTGTCCTATCACAAATGATTGTACCCTCGCACGAACAATCATTTTGAATTATGTCATTTATTGAATATGTGTATCCATCATTACATGATCCTCCTATTTGTGTTTGCCCATTACAAAAATAAGTATGATCACCTTCCCAAGGAAGGGAACTATTATTTATGGTATTAAATAATAAAAGATTACAGATATTGTCGGGATAACAACCTGTAAAAAGATTATTAGAACCATTGAATATTTCTAAGCTCGGTAGGGCACAAGGATCGGGAATAGAACCAATTAATTCATTGTCATTACAATTAAGAATTATAAGGTTTGAAAGAGAATTAAATACTGGAATTTCTCCTGTCAATTGAT
>JBCCJE010000533.1:0-4548 GCA_039027925.1 Bacteroidota bacterium | reverse complement strand
TGGAAGAAGGTAGAGCAGAAGGTGAAATTAAAGGTGAAATTAGAGGTGAGATTAGAGGTGAAATTAGAGGCAGAAAAGAAGGTAAAGACCTAGTCATAAATGTAGTTGAATTACTACAACAAGGTAAAAGCGTAAAACAAATCGTAACGATTCTTGGAGTGGAAGAAAAAGATGTATTAGAAATAAAAAATCGCCTGAAAATGTAAAAATAAAAGCCTTTCGCAAAAAAGCAATCAAAAGCTGCAAATTCTAGTAAAGTAGAGTTTGCAGCTTTTGTTATTTTATGGGTTAGATAATTTTGCGCTCACTTAGCTTCTTAATCAGATATTCTGTAAAAACAGTAAAGAAAAGACTTTCTATCTAAAAAATTTTCCTACTTCACTAAACCTGATCTCATCACAAATGTTAGGACAGCAAAAAATAAACAAATAAGCTCATGGATTTAAAAATCAAATCTGCGTGGATTTTTCTTGGCATTTTGTTGCTGCTCTTTTTTTGCTCCATATTTTCTACCCCTTCATTTATTTTGTTAGCTACTTTAATTGGTTCGCTGCTGATTGTTTTTCAGGTCATCATCGTTTTAAAAGATGAATCAGACCAATAAATCCAACTTGAACACTAGTCAATCGCCATCGCTATCATTGACCATCACGGTCACCCCTAGATAAGTAGCCAATTCCGTTTTCATCAAAATAGATAGTTGATTAAAAGCATTCATCAGATCGGTTACTTGAGCAGTTTGGGCTTCTAAGTCTTGATTGAGGTTGGATAATTCAGTAAGTGCCACATCGCAATTTTTTATCGCCGTTTGTATTCGGTTAGCTAAATCTGACTGCCCTAGTGCTTTTAGATAATCGTCAAATCCGAATTGGTCAGGACTATTAGCAAATGCTCCGCCGTAGCATCGTTTCCATTCTTCAAAACCGCTTTTGATAAAATCTAACGAAGCGTTGCTGCGATAGGCTTCCAATCGTTTTGGATCTACACCATTCTCGGCTTCTGCGGTCAATGCCTTACCAATCCTTAGTTTTGAAGTAGTTTCGAGAAAATCAACCAAGCTATTGATCATTTGATTGTGTCCTCCTGCGATTTCATTTTCCAAGGCCGCAACGAAAGCAGGTTGGTACTTTTTCCAAATTGAATTCAGTTCAGTAGCTTGTTTTGCTAAATACTCAGTAGCCAAATTCAAGTATTCCACTCGACGGGGTTCACTTTGAAATAGAGATAAGGTAGTATCTGTGTCCTCATCAAAAAGTAAATACTCCAACGCCGCAATACCCACTAAGGCAGAACCGAAATTGGACATTTTTTCTAAAGTAAGCGGTTCACCTTGCTGAATCGTATCTTGCAAGCGGGCCGTATTGACTGGCCAACGGTGAATACGAAAATGAATAAAACTACTGTTGACATCTCCAATATCGTAGAGTTCGCATCTTTTAAAAAGCTGACCTACTTCCTTCCATTGCTTTTGAACTTTGCGTAAGTTATCCGCATTGAGATTTTCCGCAAAAAGTTTTACATCACTAGCCAGTTGAGTACAGGCATTTTGAAAAGATTGATGTAACGGTTGCGCACCAAATTCTGCGATATTTTGAAGTTGGCTACTTCTATGTTCATTGAGCTGTTGGGTAGTATCTCCACAACTTAAAATGCTTACAATAATAATGAAGCACATAAATAACTTTGATGCCATTTCGGTATTTTTTTAAAAAAAGAAAAAAGGACAGAGAGCAAGGAATAGGGATTGAGGATTGTACTTGCCCCGAAACTTTAGAGGACTGAGGATAGCGAAATTTTACTTGGAAAAATACAAAGGACTAATACTCTAACCCCTACAACGATTCCAGAAATTTTATCAACTGAGTTCTCTCTTTTTTAGACATATTCATAAAAGCGTCCTTGGAAGCCTCCGCCTCACCTCCGTGCCACAAAATCGCTTCTTCTAAATTTCTTGCTCTACCGTCGTGTAAATAATTGGTATGCTCGTTGACGATTTTAAATAATCCAATGCCCCAAAGTGGTGGCGTTCGCCATTCTTTTCCCGTAGCTAAATAGTCCCCCGCACCGTCTGCCAAGCCTTCTCCCATATCGTGTAATAACAAGTCGGTATAGGGTCGAATCGTCTCCTCCGAAAATGCCTCAAAAATCGGATGTTGTCCCGTCGTAATTTTTGGAGTATGACAGCTCGTACAATTTGCGGTTTCAAATAATGCTTTACCTTTTAGTACATCTCGATCATCCCAATTTCTACGGGCAGGTACAGCCAGCGAACTAGCGTACAACGTCATTTTCTCCAAATTTTTATCAGAAATTTCGGGTGTACCCCCGTTGGGCAGTTCATCACAGTTTACCGAAGGAGGACAATTTTCGTTGGGAAAAAGAGAAGACGTAATACCCATGTCACCAGCAAGCGCAGAAGCAACTTGTTGCTTTAAGTTGGGCTGATTGGCTTTCCAACCAAACCGCCCAATCGTATTCGATTGAGTCTCCACATTCCACACATAATTAGGTCGCCCACTAATCCCGTCTCCATCTTCGTCGGCTTCATCTGCCAACTCCAGCAAAGTAGCTTCATCAATAGCTTCCAGCAGTCCCATTCCAATAATCTGATTAGCTACCCGTGGCGAAAATTCCGTAGCGGTTATCTCTCCCTCTTGCAAATCAATAATCTCGTACTGAGGATGAAGAAGGGTGTAGGAGGTGCCGTCGGGATATTTTCCTCGCAGCGTATCATAACTTATCTTAAAATCCGCTTCGGCTTCCATTCCCTGAATCGCCTGATCTTGCAATTGTGTACCGTAGTTTTTATCAGCGATCGCTCCGTTCTGTTCGTCATTTCCAGTAGCCATTCGAATCAGTAGCCCGTGCCCACGTTCTCCATTGACCTTGGGAGGTCTGCCCCGTCCATCTTTAAGATGACAACTAGAACAAGATCGGGCATTGAACATTGGCCCTAGACCATCCCGTGCCGTCGTAGAAGCACCAGCCGTCACCCAACTTTGGTTAAAAAGAGAATTTCCCGTAAAAAAATCCAACCCTTGCTCATCATTGAGATTTGGGTTGGGAAAACTAAAAGCACCCGATGAATTATTCGCAATAAAAACAGTTCCTGTTCCTCCTAATAATTCTTCGCCATCTTCCACATCAGAAGTCATCCTTGCCAAGGCAATGGTGATTCCAATGATAAATATGACGTAAACGTATTTCACTTTTTAGTGATAATTTTTAATGATGACTTGTAACAATAATTTTACATTTTTGAATTACAAATAGAACGTTACGGTAATTCTTCATTCTTAATCCTTCATTCTTAATTCATAATCCCCAAAACCTACTCCGGCAAACTCGCCCCTACCGAAACACCTATCGCTGCCCCTGCTTCCGAAAATTTATCGCCAAGTTTTCGGAGAGATTGTACCGCAGCCAGTACTTTGGGTCGCTCGTTATCATTTGAAATGGCGTAATCAAAAGGAATTGCCGTGGCATCTACCGCTTGCTCGGCCGCAGTGAGGGCAGACTTCACTTCACCAGCTAATTGAGCATCTTTGTTTTGAATGATGTCGTGTAGCGAATAATGTTCTTTGCCATTAATTAAGGAAAAATAAACATTCTTGATACCTTGAAGATTTAATCTCGTATCTCGGTGGGTATTATCACTAAAGCAAGAATGTTCATCTTCTTGATCCTGATTATCGTACGCCACAAAAATTCTTTCTCCTGCCAGCTCTGCTTTTGCTAAGGTAGCCATGCCCGTCATAATCTTACTGAGTGCTACGTCCGTTTCCATCGCAAGGAATTCCTCTCGGTACGCTCCACCTTCCTTCCATTGATCTATCAACAATTGCAAATCTTCTAACAAGAGTTCTGCACAAAGTTCTAAATATGCTCTTCTTCGGTCAGGATTAGGCGCAGTACCTTCCTCCACGAAATCGGTATAAACTCTATTTCCCGCTTGTTTGTTGTTGGGAGTAGTCAAGTCTTGCCCCCACAACAGAAACTCAATGGCATGATAGCCTACGCTTACATTTTCTTCTCCGCCCGCTTCGTTGGCCTCTACCAATGTCGTTTTATGTATTTTTTTAGAAAGATCATTGATGATACCTGACTCGGGCGCACCTTCCACGTAATCCACGTAACTTTCATCTAGCGGCCAAGCATTCAATCTAGCCTCTGGTCCAGCTTCTCCCTCAATCAAATCAATTGGCCCATCCTGAAAGCGAAAGACCTCCGTGATACCGTAAGTCTCTCTGGACTTGAGCCAAGCATCTTTTGCCGCTTGAAAAGTTGCCTCGTTGGGATCAGCCGTAAATTGATTTATAGCAGTTTGCAGCAAAGCAGCATCTTGATAGGCAGCTTGATAATTTTCTAACACTAACGCTGCATAATTATCAACTACCTCTTTTTTCTGTTCGTCAGAACTACAACTCGTAACGAACACTAAAAACGAAACGAACACTAAGAAATGAATAAGGTTTTTCATAAATGTATTTTTATTTTAATGTATTTTATTAAAAGCAGCAAGACGTGCGAAAAGAGAATAGAAATTAG
>JBCCJE010000532.1:0-4551 GCA_039027925.1 Bacteroidota bacterium | reverse complement strand
CTCTGAACACGTATTTCTAAATTGGTAACTTGCAAAAGCCAACTACAACTTAAAAACAATCCTAAACTCCGTCCAACCATCCTCCAGAGTTTTTAGAGAAAACTGTGCATCGTGGTTGATAAGAATTTCTCGGATCAAGGTAAGTCCTACGCCTTGTCCATCAATCTTAGTACTAAAGAAAGGGGTAAATAATTTGTTGGCTACATTGCTGGGGATACCCACGCCGTTATCTCGAATTAAAATAGTCTTTGGTGAAGCCGAGGAAGATACTTGAATGATACCTTGCTGATCGTTGCGTTCCTGACGCTCCTGGATAGATTCAATGGCATTTTTGATGATATTGACCAATGCTTGTTCCAACTGCTTGGCATCTAGCTGTGCAAAAATATCGCCTTTCGCTAATTGTAAATCAATTGTTACATTTTGCAAATTCGCTTGGGCTTCCATGAGTTTAGTGATATTGCTTAACAGTTCATTGAGTTCAACACTTTCTAGGCGAGGCTTGGGCAAGCGAACGACTTTCGCAAAATTTTTCATAAATGCACTCATGGATTTATTGCGCTCTATGGCAATCACCAATGCTTCTTTATCTTCCTGATTTCCTTCGGGTAAAAAATCTACTTGCGTTTGCAAAATCGAATTAATCGCTCCCACGGAGTTGTTCACCTCGTGTGCCATCATCCGAATAATTTTTCCGTAGGCCCTTTTTTCCGCTTCGAGTATTTCCTTAGAAAGTTCTTGAATTAAAATAAACTTTCGCTTGAACCCCCGATGAATAAAATGAGAAACTTCACACTTGTATTTTTCAAAACGCTCTGTCCCTACTATTTCGGCTTGCCCGATCTCTAGTTGACTGATCTGTTGAAGTAGCGGATTTTTTATCTCTTTGATGGATAAACCAATAACTGAATCGGATTTTTTGGAGAGATAATCTTCCAAATTCAATTGTCGAATGGCGCGTGGATTAATGTCCGTAATTTTTTCGTCGTAGTCCAAGATGATGATTCCGTTAGGAGAAGCATTGATCAATTTTTTGAGAAAAAAATGTTGTTCCTCCACCTGTATCCGTTCTTCCCGAATATTATCAATCATACTGTTGTACACCTCAATCAGACGATCCATTTCGTTGGAGCCCGTCTTTACAAACTTAATCGTAAAATCCTTATCCGCAATGGCATCCGTCCCCGAATAAATAAAGTCCAAAGGACGAATAAAAGAACGATACATGAGATAGGAGAGGAAAAGAGAAAACAAAATGGCAAACTCAGAAAGTAAAAAATATAGCTTTTGGTCACGCAACAGTTTGTAGCATAACAAAGCAATTACAACATGTATAATCGAAATAAAAAGCCAGTATTTTACCCTTAAACTCATGATGGTAATAATGATTAACTATTAACAGTTTGTACAATCCAAGGTAATTAATTGCCTTGAAATCATGACAACGAGGTAGCACAAATATAGAGTTGCGGGTTAATCATCACCGTTCCGATCTTTTGATTTCTACGATTTCGACTCTTCTTTCGATGGAGGCAGCCACGCTGTAAATCGAATTTCTTTGATCCGTCAAATCATCGCTGATGCTGGTGGCGGCGGTAGTTTCTCCAAAAGGTCTTTCCGAAATCACCAATTGTCCCGAAGCTAAAAAAGGTTGGAAGACACCGTTGGCGTAAGTTTTAAAATGATTTCTCACACACGAGATGCGTCTTTTGGATAAAAAATAATTGTAGTCACTCTTTGCCCGTGGACTCGTGTAGCCTTTCAGGAAAATCTCTACCTGATCTCCCTTGTTCAATCTTTTTAGTAGAATTTGGGAAAATAAAAAGAGATGGTTATAGCCTTTTTTTACTTTGTTGTCAAAAAAGTCATTCAAAGCCAAGTCCGCTGCCAAGCGTTCTTCTTCCTGTAGCGGGCGCGTAAACTCTTCTATGAATTCATATTTTCTAGCAACGTAGGGCAGGTAACTTTCCTCGTAGGATTTTCGGGTGTAGGATTTTCTAGTTCTTCGATCTGGTTGGTCATTATCGTAATACAAAGCCAAGGGCAAAAAATCTTCCAGCGTAGTGGGTACTTGGGGCGACCGTGGAGTTTGGACAACGGGCGGGCTAGGCGGATCATCTTTTCCCACTTGGAAGGTGAAGGTGAGCGAGTCCATCTTGGGTTCTTCCGGAAAATCATTTTCCCCCATTTTCACCTTATATATATCGTTGCAGCAGGTTTTATTTTTTCTATTCAAATAAAAAGAACCAATCCTATTGCTGGAAAAAAAACCCGTATCACCATCTTCGGATAAGGAGAAATACATATCGTTGAAGCTACTGTTCAGCGGATAGCCCGTGTGCAAGGGGGGTGCCCATTTTCCATTTCTCTTTTTTCTAGTTTTAAAAATATCGTACCCGCCCATCCCTTGGTATCCATCGGAACTAAAGTACAAAGTCTTGGAGGCCTCGTGGTAGAAAGGTGTCAAGTCGTCCTGCGGGGTGTTGATGCCTTTGACTGGAAGCGGTCGTGAAAAATTTTCTCCATCAATCTCCGACTGCCAAATATCTAATTTGCCTTTTCCGCCCGGCCGATTAGATACGAAGTATAAAATCTCCTTACCCGTTTTTGCATCAAACCCAATGGCGGGATGAGTAGCGGTGTAGCCCTCCTTGTTAATGGTTTTGGGTAGTTTTTTGATTTTTTTTGCCCAGCGGTCTGTTTTCTTTTTATCTTTTTCTCGGTAGCAAATATTACATTCAATATCAACTTTCCCTACAAACTTACACTGCGTAAAATAAATTCTTTTTCCATCTCGACTAAAGGCCGTATGGGCAGTATGCAGTTGGTCATCATTGAATTTATGCTTGATCGGCTTTCCCTTTGATCCATCTACGGAGTACAAAACTTTGGTCAAGGGGCGCGGCGGATTATTTTTATCTTTTGGATTTTTGTATTTATAACTAGAAAAATACAGCGTATCCCGATTCATAATTGCGCCAAACTCAGAGTAAGGAGAGTTGACTCTCTTATTGAGTTGTGTGACCTCAGCGTCATCGGGATTTGCGACGAGTTCGTTGGCCCATCGGCAAGTTTCGATTTCCGTTTTAGCTTGAGTGGCCATTTCTGAAATGGTATTGCCACTCGCTAGGTAATTTTCAAAATACCGAATGGCAGCGTCGTATTCCCCTTGGCTTTTTTTAACTTTTCCCAACCAAAAATTCGTTAGGGGAAATTCATCTTTACGATCTCCCGTGAGTACCTTGGAGTAGTAATTTTCGGCAGCATCGTAGCTATGAAATTGTCGAGCTACCTCTGCGTATTTGTACATTACCTCAGCGGCATCGGCTTTGATCTCGAGCGCATTTTTAAAATAAACCATTGCAGCGTAGTAGTCATTTTGCTGCATCGCTTTATCACCCGCCTTGACGTAGGCTTTGTAGGTTTGAGAAAAAATATGGGAAGATATGACTGTACAAAAAAATAAGAGGATGAATCTTTTTATCATTGGGATGTAGAATTGTGTACGGATGTTTAGGTGAAGAATTTTTTTAAAAAACAGGACAAGTCTCAAAAACTTCCACGGGCTTGACGTGGGTGATGGTGTACAGGACACCTACCTCTATCCCTCCATTGCCGTTGGTCGCATTTTCAAATTCCGAAATGTTAATATCGTAACTAACGCCTACGTTCCATTGGGCAAAGTGCAACTCCATCGTTGGAATGATCGCATCACCTATTCGCGCGGAAGTACCTACCTGAATGGCCATTTCTTTTCCCTTAGCTTGACTGATGTGGTAGCGAGCCGCCGTACCTAACAATAATTGCTCGTAAGGCCCTTGTATCTGACCCAAGGCGTGGAGGACAATATCCCACTGCGGATGTACCTGAGCCACTCCGCTGGCATAAAAAGTAAGTCGTGCAGGGAGTTCCGAATCGGGCGCATCTTTAAAACTTTGCGAAGGGCTATTGAGGTGAAAAACGCCTACGCCCGCCACCACGTTACTTCTGCCACCTGCATCTTGTAGCATCCAACTGACCCCTGCGCTCACATCCACGAAGGCTCTATTGTCATCGTTAAAATTTTCTCGGTTGTCACTCGTAGGGTCAAGGATGTCCCCGTTGTACTGCGCATTAAAGAGTAGCCCCGCTATCGAAAATGATCGCTGATTGAGGGATGATTGAACGCCAAGGCTTAGGGTGTTCATCTTGTTGATTCGAAAATGAACAGCTCCCGTTGCTCCAAAAGAAGAAAGACTCAACTCCGAATCACCCGCTTGATCGTGGTTAAAAAGTATGCCTCCAGCTAGAGAAATATTTTCATTACCACGCAGCAAATTGGGCAATTTCATATCCGCAGCTCCCGAAAAAGTAAGGTAAGGAACGGGTACCGACTGCCACTGCGAACGGTAACTACCCATGATCCGAATGTCTTCGGAAAACATGCCCGCCAATCCAGGATTGACATTGAGTGGAGAAAAACGAGGTTGGGAAAAGTGAATATCCTGAGCCGATAGCACTGCGGGTAAATGGAGTACTGCCAACAAAAGAAATATGGTATGTAATAGTTTT
>JBCCJE010000531.1:0-4557 GCA_039027925.1 Bacteroidota bacterium | reverse complement strand
GTGTACCAAAGGATCTGCTACGTACTTGTTGACCACTTTTTCATCTTTACTGACATGCTCTGCATTTAGATTATTACTTTGCAACAGAGAAGGCACGATGTTGCGCATAATTTTTCCAAACAAAACCAACAGCTTAGGTGCAGGTTCGGGCAATGTCACGAATGCACCCGTAGTCACTAATCCCGCTATCTCAGGATGATTGCGCAAAGTGTAATTCAAACTCATATTTCCCCCCAAACTGTGTCCGTACAAAAATTTGGGCAACAGCGGATAAGCCTTATCTGCTTGCTGAATCAACTCTTGAATGTTATCCATAAAAATTTGATACTTAGTCACGTGTCCCCGCTTACCTTCCGATCTGCCGTGCCCCACGTTGTCAAACGATATGACGGAATACCCCTTGTCGTTATAATATGCCGCCATGTGGTCGTACCTTCTACAATGCTCTCCCAAGCCGTGCACCAAACAAATGACTGCTTTAGGTTCGGCTGCTGCCCAATGGTAGGCATAGATTTTTTTACCCGATTTAGTTTTCCATTCAAACTCGTCTTGATATGCCATCGCTACTTTTTTTGAAATCAATATGGTGAAAAAATACCAGAATAAAATCTATCTAAATCCCAATCACCTTCTTAATCATATCTTTATCAATGCCTCCCGCAAAATCATCAAAGGCTTTTTCGGTCACCTCGATAATGTGCTTGGCGATGAATGGTGCACCTTCTCTTGCGCCTTGCTCGGGCGACTTGATACAGCATTCCCATTCCATGACTGCCCAACCGTCAAATCCGTACTGCGATAATTTGGTGAAAATGGATTTAAAATCTGTTTGTCCATCTCCCAATGAGCGGAAACGACCCGGCCGATCTTTCCAATCTGCGTATCCTCCGTAAACGCCCGCCTTGCCCGTGGGGTTGAACTCGGCATCCTTTACGTGAAACATTTTTATGCGCTCGTGATAAAAATCAATGAACTGCAAATAGTCCAACTGCTGTAAAACAAAGTGACTTGGATCATAGAGGATATGACAACGATCATGATTTTTGGTAGCGGCCAAGAATCGCTCGAAAGTCAACCCATCGTGCAAATCCTCCCCAGGGTGAATCTCGTAGCAAAGGTCAACTCCGTTTTTATCAAATTCATTGAGGAGGGGTGTCCAGCGCTTGGCGAGTTCTTTGAAAGCCGCATCCACCAATCCTGCGGGACGCTGTGGCCAAGGGTACATAGTCTGCCAAATCAAAGCACCAGAGAAAGTGACGTGTGCGTGGAGTCCTAAATTTTTACTGGCCTTGGCTGCGTACTTCAATTGTTGTACTGCCCACTTCTGGCGAGCCTTCGGATTGCCGTGCGTCTCCGCAGGTGCGAAGGCATCAAACATGGCATCGTAAGCGGGATTCACCGCCACTAACTGCCCTTGCAAATGGGTAGATAATTCGGTGATCTCAAGACCATGCGCTTCTACGATTCCCTTTAACTCCGAACAGTAGGTTTTGCTAGATGCTGCTTTTTTTAAATCAATCAACTGGGATGCCCAGGTGGGAATTTGGATACCCTTGTATCCGAGATCTGCTGCCCATTTGCACATATTTTCTAAATTATCGTAAGGTGCTTCGTCTCCTACAAATTGTGCTAAAAATATGGCTGGGCCTTTGATGGTTTTCATTTTCATGTAAAAGAATTATGGATTATGAATTTAGGATTATGAATTATGAATTAGGAATTAGGAATTAGGAGTGTACAAAGTTTTTGAGTGATAAGTATTTATTCGTTGGTGATAAGTTCAATTAAGACAAACGGGGTCGGTACTACGTACCTTTCGATGATGAACGATACTGCTTTTCTAACCAAAACACTTTTCCAAGAACTTCAAAAAACTTCGTACCTGTCTAATTAAAAATTATATGCTAGTAATAAACCATTCTTCTCACTTTGGCTACATGCTTTGCTAATCGAACTACCTGACAGCTATACCCGAACTCATTGTCATACCAAGCGTAGAGGGTAACTGATTTTCCGTCCTCCGAGACAATCGTAGAAGGCGCATCGAAAACAGAAGTCGCAAAAGAACCGACAGCGTGACTCGACACAAATTCAGTAGAGGTAGAATACTGAATCTGCTCTACTAACTCCCCGTTCAAGGCCGCCGATCTCACCATCGCATTGATGCTCACTACGTCCGTAGGTGATTTTAAAGTCAGATTCATAATAGCTAGGGAAACATTTGGCGTAGGCACCCGAACGGCATTGCCCGTCAGTTTACCTTTGAGGTGGGGAAAAACTTTAGCAACTGCCTTGGCCGCACCCGTCGAAGTCAATACCATATTGGTAGCAGCCCCTCTCCCCCTTCTTGGTTTTTTATGAAAATTATCCAAAAGATTTTGATCACTAGTGTAGGCGTGGATCGTTTCGATGTGTCCTTTTTCGATACCTAAATTATCTTCCATCACTTGGATAACGGGCACGATGGCATTAGTCGTACACGAAGCGGCACTCAGTACTTTTTCTTGCTCCAAGTCAAAGGCTTCGTGATTCACTCCGTAAACCACATTGGCAATATCTTTACCCGGAGCAGTCAACATTACGTGGGAAATACCGGGGCGAAGGTGCTTCGATAGACCTGCCTTGTCCCGCCATACACCCGTGTTGTCAATCACCAAGCCATCGTGAATACCGTACTGAGTGTAATCAATATCTTCGGGGTTACTGGCATAAATCATTTGGATTTTATTGCCGTTGATGATGAGTTCAGAACCATCCTCCGAAATCTCAACGGTGCCTTTAAAATTACCGTGAACAGTATCGGTTTCCATGAGGGAGGCTCGCTTTCTCGTTTCTTCGTACCTATTGCTCAACTTGGGTCGGAGTACGATAGCTTTTAATCTCAACTGCTCTCCCCTACCCGTGGTGGTAACAATACGACGAGCCAATAAGCGACCAATTCTACCGAATCCGTAAAGCACCACATCCTTGGACTGCAAGCCTGAATTATCTTCAACGGAAAAGCCTTGCAATTTTTTTTCGACAAATTTGTGAATAGACGTATAGGCATCCTGCTCATTCATCCACCTAGTCCCAAGCGTCCCCACGTCTATTCTAGCGGGCGCAAAATTTTTCATCGCCGCAATGGCTTTCACTATGGCTAAAGTAATTTCTACGGGTACAACTGCGTCGGTATAGTTGACTGCGTACTTATGAATATTCAAGACCTCACTCGGACGAGCATCATAAATATCTCTTCGAAATAACAAAAGTTCTACGGATTGGTCAAATCGTAAATCTCCGACGAGTTGGAGGAGTTCTAGTGCTGTTTTTTCTTTTTCGTGCCAGTTGCGGAGAGAAGTGTTAGCGTCACTTCTAATTGTCAGTTCTTTGTTATTCATTGTAAAGTGTTAAATGTTTCCTAAAAAAATGGTCAAATTTTCCGATGTAAAACTACTCAATATTTTTTAAAAGAGAGCTAATCGCCAGCAGTTAAGCGATGAGATGCTAGTTAGTTTCAAGTGGCGTTTTTCAATTTTATCCTATCTTAGCTTTACGATTCATTATAAAAAATAACATGAAAAAATTAAGCTGGCGAAACGCATTCGCCGAAGTCTTTTTTATTTTTATCGGTATCACCTTGGCCATTGCTTTTCAAAATTGGAACGATGAGCGGAAGGAAAGAAAACTAGAAATATCAGTACTCAAAGAATTACAGATTGCTTTGAAAAATGACTTGGAGGATATTAATGCAAATATCAATACCCACCTGAAGGGCGAAAGAAATTGTAAAGCCCTTCTCCGAGGACTGTCTTCGGATCAACCCATTGACGGAGATGAACTCCTGCTACGAGCGGTGGACGCAACTGATTTTACCTTTTTAATATCGGATGTTTCTGCTTACGAATACCTGAAGTCGGTGGGGCTGCATTTATTTGAAAATGATACCCTACGAAGCCAAATTTCCTACGTATATGATGTGGTATATGAAAGTATCAGAGGCCTAGAGGACAATGGCGACGCTACGCAAGAGGCATTGCTTAACCGCCTTAAATTATACTATACTGCTGATGAAAATAATTTTCGAATGATTGGAATTCCCGACCGTATCAAAAAGGATAATCAGCTTCGATTTGATATTAAAGCCATGGAATACATTCACTCCATCATGATAGGTCGCTATCAACGAAAGGTAAAACCCCAAGTAAAAAAACTAATCACAATGGTCAATCAAGAATTGGAAAACAAATAGGATGGAGACTTCTTTTTTATCAGTATTCCCTTTTTCCTATCTTCTGATCTAGTCCTACTTACTATTTTTTATTTGAAAATTTTAGACGGTGGAAGCATCTGCTCGCCGATACCATCCCAAGCGAATACTCGCTTCTACCCCCAACCAAATTAAGGTAAGCACGCCCGCTGCAACCGCAATAAACTCAAACCAAACCGCCTCCCCAACTCCTAACTGTTTTCCCAAAAATCTAAAAATAAATCCTACGCCGAAGGCACTCATCAAACTCAGTAACAATCTCAATACTCTTTGAAGAGCAGTGCCCGCACTAGAAGGAAGTCCCCGAC
>JBCCJE010000530.1:0-4569 GCA_039027925.1 Bacteroidota bacterium | reverse complement strand
TTATTTATATTCAAAATATAATCAATAAATCGAAATCTATAATATGTTTGCTACGGTTTTTGCATAATTATTCTTATTACTAAACTAAAACTTTCCATCCCTCCTACGAAAGTACTAATCAATTGGTTATTTCTTTCTTATCCCCTGCCTACGATTGGTCTTAGTGACATTTGATAAAATACTAAAATAGCTCAATAATGAACTTCGAAAAATTAGTCACATTGCTTCTAGTCATTTTATGGATAACAGTATGTTCTTTGCCTGCCAATAGTAACACCTACGATGTTCCTACCAATTATATCGAAACATATAAAGACATTGCAATCAGAGAAATGCACCGCAGCGGCATCCCTGCTAGTATAACACTAGCGCAAGGTATTTTGGAGTCTTCTTGGGGTAAGGGAGCTTTAGCTCGTAAGGCCAACAACCACTTCGGTATCAAATGCAAACGTTATTGGAACGGCTCAACATTTTATATCGAAGACGATGACTACAAAGATGGTAAATTGATGAAATCTTGCTTCAGGGCTTACGATGACGCAGAGGAGTCATACGTTGATCATACTAACTTCTTGATGGACAATGCTCGTTACCAAAAGTTATTTACCTACGAAAGAACTGATTACAAGAGGTGGGCACATGGATTAAAAAAATGTGGATACGCTACGGATAAAAGATATGCTTACAAATTGATTAGCTCCATAAAAAAATACCGCCTAGATAAGTATGATACTGCTCCTGATCCATCTATGATGTTAGTGGCAATCAACAACAATACTCTTACATCCAGAGAGAAATTAGTGAAAAATAGTGAACCTCAACGACCTCCTGCTACTCCGATAAGCGATCTACCTGCTCCAAAAGCTTTTGTGCTTCCCCAAAATTATAAGCGAGGAGATGGTCTAAAGCAAATGGAGTCTAAGGGCGAAAAAGAAAGGTTTTTGCAGCGTAACGCCGCTGTCCTTTGGAGAAGATAGACGAAACTTGAGTAACAGTTTTCTTTAATACTATTAGATAGTTGCCAGGTGAGAACAAATCAATTCTGCTATCTTTTTGTCACATCTCATAGCATTAATACTCACCAAGGCATCTGTAATATCTACGACCTCTATCAATTGTGGAATAGCTGTCTTTTCATTACTCTTTTTAGAAAATTTGGACTGCCCTAAACACAGACAATATACTGATAATCAGACACTTACAGGGCATATCGCCACTATCTTTTTCCTTGCCATATTCAGCAATTTCTTCACACTCATCTGCTCCACTTCATACGGCACATCAGCTAGTGACTAGGATCTCACTTAATTTGTAGATGATGTAAGACTCATTCCTAAAATCTGGAACGATTGCAAATATTTCAACTAATTTCATCCTATATATAAAGGTAATCCCTTTCGATTACCTCTTTTATAAAAATATACTCGTGCGTTTAACCTACTAAATATGATAAGGAATGGTACATTAATAAATTTACATTTTATGCGCAGTTATTTTTTCTTTGTGCAAGGCGAAAAACGTAGGCGATGCGGGGCATCCTGTACTTGCTTGATGCCAGAGCATCAAAGGCTTTTCAACGCAGCAGAAAGGCAAAAGAACAAGTAGAAAATGTAAAGTTATTATTGAACCATTCCTAAGTGTATATTTTTTATTTCTATTTATGAGTAAGTGAAATAATAATATTACCTCAATCTTGCTTTGTAACTCATCTGTAACTACCCCACCTTATCTTTGTGCCGTAATTAATTTCAAAAAAATTATTTGAAGAAAAATTTCTCAAAAAAAATAAAATAAAGAGATCATGGCAAATTCAATCTTAGAGAAAGTAAACATCGAAAAAACGGCAAAGAACATCCGAAAGACGACTAAAAATATCAACCAAGAAGTCATCAAGGCATCTGATAATTTTGTGGACGGAGCAATCAAAACTGGACACGAGTGGAATAAGATTCTGGAGAAAGCGGCTAAAAACGGAACCATTCTTTTTGGAAAACAGCAAGACCTCATGTTTGATACTTTAGAGGGCATCAAAGAGCAAACTTACAACGGCGCTAACCGATTCAGCAAGTTAGTTGGATTTCCAATTTTCACTAAAAAATTTAAAAAAGCAGCTAACGAAGCTACTGAAACGGTAAAAGCAAAAGTAGCCGAGACAAGAAAATCCATTGATGACGCTGTGGAAAATGTAATGGAAAATGACATCGTCAAACAAGCCAACAAAATCACTACGTCTTTTATCGAGGACATTCGACCTAATGCTAGTGAAGCTAAGAAAATGGCTAAAAAAGCAGTTGATTCCGTAACGAAAAAAGCGACTACTAAGTCCGATGAAAAAGTAGATGATCTGAAAGTGATCGAAGGGATTGGTCCCAAGATGGCGGGCATCTTGAACGATGCGGGCATTAAAACTTTTAAGCAGTTAGCTACTACTAAAGTTACCACCATAAAAGAAATCCTAGCAGCAGCAGGGCCGCGCTACAAAATGCACGATCCTACTACTTGGAATAAGCAAGCAAAATTGGCAGCAGCAGGTAGAATGGCAGAGCTAAAAAAATTACAAGCAGAATTGAAAGGTGGAAAAGTAGTTAAGAAGAAGTAGTCTGTAACTCAACTGTAACTACGCTCTCTTAACTTTGTATCATCAATTTATTTAAAAAAATACATTTAAAATCAATATAAAATGGCTAGTAAATCAGCAAAAAAAGCAAACAAAAAAGTGGAGAAAGTTGAACTTTCTGAAAGTGTAAATAAAATCAAAGACACGGCTACTAAAGTAAATGCACAAGTACTTGAGACCGCATCCGAAGTCATGGACGATGTAAGAGTCAACGGAAAATACTGGGTAGAGACGGCAACTAAAAGAGTAGAAGAAGTGGCTACCGATGTTAAAGATGCAGTAGTAAATTTTGATGTAGAAAAAACTACCAAGGCAGGAATTAAGACGGCAACTAAGGTTGTAAAAAATGTTAATGAATTTGCGTTAGAAACTGCCGATGACGTAGTGGATGGTGCTTTGAAAAATGGAAAAAAAATTCAGGGCATTGCTGCTAAAGCTATCGAAGGTGGGCTAAAAATTACTGCTAAACAACAAGACATCGTTTTCGATACTTTAGAAACGGTAAAAGGACAATTAACGAAAAGTGCAGAGCGATTCAGAGATTTATTTAAAGCCAATTAATTTTTAGCTTTTATCCAAACAAATCTGACGGTAAAGTCTGTGGAGCAATCCACAGATTTTACCTCACCAAAAAATACGCTATGAAGTACTAATGAAAAAATAAATAATATCTGATTTTTAATGATTTACGGAAACATCCTTTTAGGGCTTGGGTGTTTCCGTTTTTTGTTTTTGGGATGTGCTGAATTAGCTCCGTGCTAAAATATTCTCATAACTGATCTTCTCTCTTTCTTTGTTCCTTCCGCTCACATTTTTCTTCCTCTAGCGAGCGACACCCAAAAAATTCTTCCTAATAAAAATAAAAACTAAAATCATCACCGAAGAGCCAATAAAAAACGGAATGACGAGATGCGCTAAATCAACAACTAATAACAATCCTATTACAAGTAGTTGAAAACCCAAACCAAAAGTAGAAACCAAGGTCATAAACCACTTTGGGAAATAGTTGCTGCGAGTAGCATCTTTGTCCATCAGGTAAATTAATTTATCAAATCCGCCGTACAACAAATGGTAAAGTCGAAATAAAATCGTGACCGTTTGCTGGCTTTCTCCTTTCATTGCCTTTGGCGTTTCTACTTCGAAGATCCTACTCGTAGCATCTCCGTTGAATTTATTGCGCATGATGACGTAGTAATAATTGTAGAGCGTGCCTTGGAGTTGGATACAAAAAAATGCGACTAAGGTCATTAGGACTGAACCATTCGTCACGTACCAAATCGTAAATAAAAAGAGGAAGTTCAAAATAATGTCGGATATGGAGTCAAAGTAGCGTCCCGTGTAAGAAGGTGTATTTTTGATGCGCGCTAGTTCACCGTCCGCAGCGTCAAGGATAGATTTTAAAATCAGAAAAAAAGCACTAGCCATATACTGTCCTTCGAGAATACAAATGATAGCTAGGATGCCAGAAATGATAAATGCAATCGTGATGTGAATGGGCGTGACTGAAGTATTTTTAAATACGTTGGCAATGACTTTTGCGAAAGGTCTTCCGTAGTCAGATAGGTCAACGAAGCGATGCTGCTTGGGTAGTTTAGGCATTATTCAGTATTTTGTTTGTTTTCAGATTCAAAATAAATTTACACAAAATTAATATTTATTTTACATCAAGGAATGGTGCATTAATAAATTTATAATTTATACGCAGTTATTTTTTCTTTATGCAAGGCAAAAAACGTAGGCGATGCAGCGCATCGGCGAGGCTTTTTAACGCAGCAGAAAGGAAAAAGAACAAGTAGAAAATGTAAATTTATTAGTGAACCATTCCCAAGGCATAAATCTGCCATAAACCTTTGCAAAAATGAATATAAAGAAAGGGAAGTAGCGTTTAGAACTTCTCGTTGGGTTCATCCGTTGTGTTTTAGGAATTTGGTTAGTTCTTAAAATGAATATTT
>JBCCJE010000529.1:0-4572 GCA_039027925.1 Bacteroidota bacterium | reverse complement strand
TCACTCAAAGGAGTAAGTAGCTGTTAGAAAAGCAGCTACGAACCAACTAGTACTCCTTGAATTTTTTTCAAAATAAGTTTATTCGTACTGCCTAAGGAATGGTGCATAAAGAAAAAATAACTGCGCATAAAATGTAAATTTATTAATGCACCATTCCTTAGGCAGTACGAATAAACTTATTTTGAAAAAAATTCAAGGAGTACTAGTTGGTTCGTAGCTGCTTTTCTAACAGCTACTTACTCCTTTGAGTGAAGACTATTAGAGGTGCGTGGGACAGAATCTACCGAGCGAATCTATGGCAGCAAATTCGACTTTGCCCTGCCAATCAAAACTCGGATACCTCTCCCGTTTAGAGGATAAATTAAAAATGATATGTTGTATTGTTTGTAACATTTTTTGAAGTTGAAATTCTTTTGTTATGAAATTCGTGATTATATACCACAGAGGAGGCATGTTTAGTTCCAGCGTTTTTTATTTTTCCTGAAAAATTTTTAAGTTGCAATACTAAGTCATTGATTTACAACAACTTATATGAATTATTATTTTTTAAAAAAATTTAAATCTTTAGATAGGAATTTTTAAAATAACTTTAGTGCCCGTAGGATTTTGAGCTTCATCGTATAAGTCTTCAATGTGAATGCCGTGGTGCAGTGATCTATTTTTCCCAAAAAGTTTTAAGCGATCTTCCGATAATTTTAGCCCGATGGAGGGTCGCTGAAATACTTTTTTATTCTTAATATCCATGGCACGCTCCCTACCGATGCCGTTATCCTCTACCTCAATAGTCAAATAGTCTTGATGATCTTTTCGAATACGAACAATGATTTCTTTCCTTCCTTTTTTTAAGGACAAACCGTGCCAAATCGAATTTTCGATTAGAGGCTGAAGTAGCAACGGAGGAATTTTAAAATTATTCAGATTAAGACCTTGTTGATTTTCAATCACAAAATCAATTTTATTTTCAAATCGAATATTCTCTAAGTTGGCATAGAGCTGAAGTGTGTCCATTTCTTCCCTTAGACTATATTCCTTGTTATTCGAATTTTTTAGTACCTCTCTAAGAATTTTTGAAAATTTATTCAGGTAAGTGACTGCGTCTTCTTTGCGCTTATGGATGATAGCGTTTTTTATGGAATTCAAAGCATTGAATACAAAATGGGGATTCATCTGATTACGCAGCGAAGTCAAATTCATTTCTAATAATTCTTGCTCGTACTGCATTCTAATTTTTTCTTTTTCCCGCTCTTCTCTATCCTCGATTAGGGTGGCCACTTCCTTTGTTTTTTGGGCCACTTCTATTTGAAGTTTTTGGTTAATGCTTTCTTTCAATTTTTCGTTTTTCTGTAATTCCCCGATCAACGAAAGACGCACTTGATTCCGATCTTCATATATCTGATAAATCCTAAGTCCCAGCCCCAGAGCAAAAATGATAGTTTCAGCGATGATACCAAATATAAACCAAGTAATCGGGGGGAGGCCCAAGAACCAATGAGGAGCGTACGAAAGATACAAAGAGAGATAGGCAAAAATTTGGTAGATGACCGAGCCTGCTATCACGTAGTACCTGAGCCTGTCTTCGATAAAGAAAATTTTATAAATAGTATAGATCGCTAAGGGCAGAATGACTGGTAAGAACAAGAACAAGAAAAAATTCACGAAAAAACTTGACTTGCCGATCATTAATAAATATGCGTAGAAAGCTGAACCCACAGCAAGATAGCTGTACGAGATTCGAAGTATGATACGATTGAGTCGGGGTAGGTGTTTTTCTAGCTCTAAAAAACTAACGGCAAAAATGAGATAAAAACAATTATACAACAGTTGTGGATACCAATTAATATCTGGCAACCAGTCTATGGAATATAAATTGAAATCTTGGAAGAAACCTGATAATTTTTGTCCAATGTAAAAGCCCAAAAAAAACGTGTAGGCAGCATAGTACTTAAAACTCTTCAGCTTGGTAAAGTAAAAAATAGTACCGCACAATCCTGTCCAAACCATCATCAAAGTAAAAGTGAACACTAGCATTAACGCAGTAAAACTTTCCCCCAAAGTTGGCATATCTTAAACGTTGAGGATTTTCTGCATCAAATCATTTTTCTTTGACCTGGATACCGCAATTTGGGTTTGATTATCCATCACTACGAATCCTCCGTCACCTTTGATATATTCTTTGATGTGGTCAGTATTCACTAGGTAAGAATTATGAATACGTAAAAAATTGGGATGACTAATTCTTCGCTCTACCTCTTTTAAATTTTTCGATACTACAATCGTCTTACTGTGAGCTTGGTAGATCTCCGTGTAGTTGCCATCAGATTTGCAATACATGATTTCGCCCGGTTTGAGCAATAGAATTTTTCCATCCACAGCAAAGGAAATTCTTTGGATAGTGTTTTGTTGTCGGATAGTAGATTGCAGTACACTTTTAATTTGCTCACTCATATCTACCGTTCCTTTCATAGATTTTATTTTGTTGATGGCGTGCTTCAACTCATCAGTATCTACGGGCTTGAGGAGATAGTCAATGGCATTTTCTCTAAAGGCTTGCAGCGCATAGTTTTCGTAAGCAGTAGTGATGATGAGTTGAAACCTTTTAAACTTCAGTTCACTCAACAAAGTAAACCCATCCTTTTCGGGCATTTCAATATCCAAAAACACACAATCAGGTTTTAAATAGTTGATCCCCGAAATGGCCTCCACAGGCGACGAGAAAGCGTCAACTACTTCCACTCCTTCACAAAAACTTTCTAATTCCCACTTCAAGTTACTGATGGCAGCGGGTTCATCGTCCACTATGATTGCTTTTATCTGTGTCATGTTACATTTGAAATTATATAGGTTTTTGTTAATCATCCAATTTACTAAAAGAAAATAATAAACAGCAATTGAGGTATAATTAATGGATAACTGCCGATTTTTGGTACTTAACTCGTCGAACTTCAAGGATAACTTACAGGGAAGTTATGGTCAGTCCATCTTCGCAAAGCACACAACAATAAGCCCCAATTGTACAATCTGTAAAAATTACAAATCTAAAAGCAATATGTTTGAACTGACTTTGAAAAACGTATCTCAAATTGAAAACAGTTACCTAGTCATTAGATCGTGATGAACATACAACGTAAATGTACCTAATGAATTTACACTTAAAATTATAGGTATAACTTTTTTAACGACGACTAATAGTCCTCAGAAAACCAAATTCAGAAGTTCCAGAGGAAGCAATACTGTACTTAGCTTATGATCTATATCTGCCGTACGATAAGTCAATGTCCAATAATCAAGTACGAGCACTTATTGATAAATACATGAAAATTCAGTAGTGTTGCTTCCAATGGATCATCCCACTCTTCTGCCATTTCTTGTAGCCTAAAGGCAAAGGCTTCGCCGGCACAAAATCATCATCTTTTCTTACGAGTATCTGAATATTTTGAGGTACACCTACTTACGAAACTCACTCGGCGTTTTTCCAAATTCCTCCGAAAAGGCTCTCGAAAAATAGTTAGGATCATTGAAGCCCACATCGTAGGCAATCTCCGCAATGGTTTTAGGAGTCTTACGTACCAACTCCAAACCTTTCCGCAATCGAAATTTTCGAATGTATCTCGTAGGGGGTAGTCCCGTTATCGCTTTGATTTTTCTGTAAAGTTGGGTCGGACTCAGATGCAGTTTTTGACTAAGATCAGCTACCGAGAGTTTAGGATTTTCCAGTTCACTTTCTATCACTTGTATTACTTTTTGTAAAAATTCATCTTCAATGTTGCTAGGCTTCTTACTCTCCGAGAGGAGTTTACCGTTGCTGTATTTGGCTTGCAAGATCGTTCTATGTTCAATTAGTTTTTTTAAGCGAACAACCAATTCCTCTTGGTGAAATGGTTTCATCAGGTAGGCATCTGCCCCAGCTTGTAGCCCTTCCACTTTAGCTTGCTGAGTAGCTTTGGCCGTTAGTAAAATGATCGGAATGTGACTTGTCCTTTCGTCATTTTTTAAGGTACGGCATACTTCAAATCCGTCTTTCAGAGGCATCATCAAATCGCTGATAATGATGTCGGGAATAATCTCCAAGGCGGTCTGAATACCCTCTTCTCCATCTTGTGCAAAGACCACTTTGTAATCATCTTGGACACAACTTTCGATGTAGGTAGCTACGTCTTTGTTATCTTCTACCACGAGCAATATGGGCGTTTCACCCTTCTTAGTTTTTTCTATTAAAAAAATGGGATCCTTGATGGGGATTTCCTTGGAGGAATCGTCCAAGGGAAGATGGGCATGCGTTTTTTTATTTTCATTTTTTTTCAATGTTGCGGCATTGGTGATGGGCAACGCTAAGATAAATTCACTTCCTTCTCCAAGTTTACTTTTCAATGTAATTTTTCCAGATAAAATCTCCACCAACTCCTTAGTCAACGCTAAGCCAATACCTACGCCATCCACCTTGCGGGTACTCGTATTATCTACTTTGTAAAAACGATCAAAAACGTAAGGCTGATCTTCGGGGCTAATGCCTACTCCTGTATCCTTGATTTTTAGAAAAATGTAATTGTTTTGTTTTTTTACGTGAAAAATTAC
>JBCCJE010000528.1:0-4573 GCA_039027925.1 Bacteroidota bacterium | reverse complement strand
TGGATAGAAAATAAAATGCTTCCAACCAAGAGGTGGGCTTATCGGTAAGTTCGAATTGCGGAAAGTATTCTCTCAGGGCGAAAGTAAAATTTTGCAGTTGTTCTGATTTCGTCCCGTGCTGCAGCCCCGTTAATTCAAATACGATTTGGCGTGCATAAATTTGTCTCACTAAGAAAGTTTTCCCTACCCTTCTTCTTCCAATCAAGGCGACCATTTCTGGCCTACCTGACTTCAACGCAGCCTTCATTTCCTGGATCTGCTGCTCTCTGCCTATAATTAATGGTTTCATGGTAAAATTATGTTTTGGAGAGAGAAGCGAGAATAGAGCGGTGAGAACGAAGGAATAAAATTAATAACCGATTGAGGGTTTTCCTCTCACTTCTCTTTTCTTGCCTCTCTGTTCTCTCTTCTCCTCATCAAAAAAGATTGAGCGGATTATACCCTTCATAATCCGCTTAATCTATGTAAAAATACCCACTTTAAGCGGATTATCCGAATTTCAGTCCGTTATTTTAAACCGTCTTTACCAATCCCAAAACTACCTCCGCTATGTAATTTTGTATTTCATCATTCATCTCGGTGTGGATGGGCAAAGAAATGACGGATTTACACAACTCCTCGGTAACAGGCAGCTTTAGATTTTCGGGTACAAACTTTTTAAATGCTTCCTGCTCGTAAAGTGGCACCGGATAAAATACCCCAAATGGGATTCCAGCTTCTTTTAGATGAGCTTTCAACGCATCCCTTTGACCATCTTTTATTTTTAAAGTGTATTGATGAAAAACGTGGGTCGAGTGCTTCGCTCGATAAGGAATTTCTAACCAATCAATATTTTTAAACAACTCATCGTATTTTGCCGCCGCTGCTTGACGACTTGTGATGTAATCATTCAAATACTTCAACTTCACGCCTAGCACCGCCGCCTGAATGGAATCCAAACGAGAATTGCACCCCACCATAGCGTGATGATAACGAACCTTTTGACCGTGGTTCGCAATCATCTTTAATTTTAAACCCAATGCTTCGTCGTTAGTAAAAATCGCTCCTGCGTCACCGTAGGCACCGAGATTTTTAGATGGATAAAAAGAGGTGGTACCGATATGCCCAATTGTACCTGCTTTTTGAGTCCGACCATCGCTAAAGGTATAATCAGCCCCAATCGCCTGAGCATTATCTTCGATCACGTAAAAGTGATGTTTTTCTGCTAAGTCCATGATGGATTCCATATCCGAACATTGCCCAAACAGGTGAACAGGTACAACTGCCTTGGTACGAGGGGTAATGGCTTTTTCTATGATTTCGCCAGTTAGGTTAAAGGTTTTTGGATCAACGTCAACCATGACGGGCGTAAGCTGTAACAATGCAATTACTTCAGCGGTGGCTACGTAAGTAAATGCGGGCACGATCACCTCGTCGCCGGGTTTTAAATCCAAAGCCATGAGTGCAATTTGCAAAGCGTCCGTTCCATTAGCACACGGAATGACACATTTGACATCTAAATATTTCTCGAGATCAGCTTGAAACTCCTTGACCTTAGGCCCATTGATAAATGCCGATGAACCTACCACTTCTAAGATCGCCTGATCTATCTCCGCTTTTATATTTTGATACTGCGTACCAACGTCCACCATGTGAATTTTTTGATTCATATTTTGATATTATCAGGTGATTTGAATTTTTCTTTATTTACTAAGCTCCTCCCCTTTCGGAGTTCCTACTCTTTACCGACCTTGTCTGCCAAGCCCTGTAACTTTTGAATGACTTTTGATCTTTTCAAAATGGGATATTGATAATCGTAAGCCTCTTGGAGGATTTTTTCTCTTTCCTCCTGATCACAATCCCACTGCAAAAGCATGGTATCTAAAAACTGAAGATTATTTAAAATAATCAAATCCAAGACCGAAGCGTAATCCCTCATATTTTTATCAGCGGGCTTGTCGGTGTTGATTAATCTCCACGCTTTTGCGCTTGTACCGAATACGATTTGATTCAACAAGTCCGCCTCCGATTGAAAAGGCGTTCTACTTTTATACGGCTGGGGCGCACTCAGTAGTCGCTCATCCATCTGACTAAAAATAGCCGATACCAAAAGAGAATAATTTCCTGCGGTCAAAAATCTTTTTAAATCTCTGGGGTCGCCCATTAACTTCAATTGCTCGTTTTTATATACTTGATACTCTTCGAGCAGGTAAATGTAAAATCTAGATTCAATGTAATTGGCAAAGTTGAGCGCAATGGTAGAATGCGCATAAGTACCTCCGTATTTCCCTCGCTTTACAATGAACCCTGTGGCATTGGTATATTTGACCCAATTGGCAGGCGAGCAAGAGCCTTTCAGAAAAACTTCCACCATGTAAGCCTCAAATCCTTTAAACACACTACTGGCAGTGTGTTTAAAACTTTCGTTGTATCTATTTTCCCATTCGTAGAGAAATTCAGTTTCTCTCCTCGTACTCATCCAAGCACGAATAGCAACATTTGGTCGTTCTGGATTTTTGTGTTTTGCCAAATCCGTCAGACAAAAATAATCCGCCTCTCCTACCTTTACTACTCTGACTTTTCTACCAAAAACTATAATCTCTGCTTTTACGCTCATGTTTATTTCTTAAAATAATCGAAACTATTTAGTGGAAGAGAGAAGAACTATCAATAAAATTTAAACTTTCCCTCTCTTTTCCCCAAGGTTTCGGGGCACTCATCTCTCATCTCACAAAATCGTGAATCATCTATAATCCATAATTTTGAATCCATAATCCCCTAAGGTTTCGGGCTAGGCATCATCCCAAAAGTGCCTACCCCACTTTCTGCTCCCGCTTTTCCCACCACTCCTTACATCTGAACCTCACCTTATCTTCTATTGCATTTTGGTATTTCGCAAAATCTACCTCCTGTCCTAGCGATTCAAATGCTTTCACGTATTCGGTTTTTACTTCCTGTAAATATCCCATGTATTGATTGGGAAATTGATTTTTAAACCAATCTACATTGAATCCTCTGCGCTTCGGTTTTCCTCCGATCTGAATGGTTTCGCCCACAGCGTTGGCTGCTCGAAACTCATTTTGCTCTTTCTCTAAATATTTTCCGTACTCCAACTTATTCATCTGTTTAGTTGCCTCTCTCCTATCGCGCTCGGAATCACTCATTTCGTTTTTCTTTTTCAAAACGACCTCCACCATACGGGCGTGTAAATTATTTTCCGTCAGTTTACCTCTTTTCCACCAAGTGACAAAGGTGGCGGCTTTTGATTTGGAGTTACTTTTTTCTTTTAAAAATTTCCAGAGGATTTTCATGTAAACGTCTTCGAACCCTTTTAGCGGCGCATAATTTACCTTGGGATCACGCAGCACCTGATCGACGACAAAAACTCGATTGACCCCAAGTTGAGCCAGAAACTGAAACGCATTCCATTGGGAGTAGGTCAACTTATCAATTTTTAACTGGAGTGCCGTGGCAATTGGTCCTCTAGGGCGAGCCGACTCTCCGTTGAGGAAGCGAACATTTTCTGGAACGTAGGCAGGCGTATTTTCCGAAATATAAAACTTCAAACTAATGATGCTTTTTCCTTTCTTTCGAGCGGGCATAAATTCGAATTTTATATCGGCATATTTTTCAATATCCTTTTGACAAGGAATCAATACCCACCTTTTGAACTCATAAAATTTGAGATACTTACCTTCGATACCTAAGTAAAATTTGATTTTCTCCACCTCCAACGTACACTCTCCTAAAAACTGGTATCGCTTCAGTACCTCGTACAATCGAATGGCGTTGGAGTTCAGATAAACGATATTACTGATGTTATACTGAGTAAAATGTTCTTTGAGTTGTAGGAGATAATCCCTCAATTTTTCCGAAAGACTAAAGGTAAATTCGTCCGTTTCGGTATCGTGTTCCATGTGCTGAAGCCAAACACTCTTTCCCACGATAGTCCCTTTTTCGTACACAATGGGTACACTATTAAGGCGATCCATTAAGGAAAAAACTTCGTTTTTATTAGCGATTCTTCTTTTCCCATCGAAATTTAATATGCGTTCAATCTCGGAATAGTGCATGCGGTATTCCCTAAATTCAGAATCATTTTGGGAAATTTTTGAGATCAAATAAAGTACAAAGAACTGCTCACGGCTGTTCATTTTGTAGCTCGTCTCTATTAATTTATTATGCTTTACGATAGCCATATCAAAAGTTTGTTATCCATATTTCCCCAAGATTGCGGGGCAAGTGCTTTTAATGATTTGTAAGCACTTGCAAAGCAAATGTAAAAGCGTAATAGATAGAAATAATCTCTACGGTTTTTTATATTTTTTTTTGAAAAATGATGCTGTGCTACGTTTATTGATGTATTTCTACGCTTTTAGAGGAGTGTGTTACGGAGGTACACTTTCTACGGTTTTTGATGTGTCTCTACGCTTTTACGGATGTAGTTCTACGCTTTATAATGTGTCTCTACGCTTATTCCCGATGCCTAACTGATTGATTATCAGTAGCCAAGAAAAAAGAAGATGTTTTCCTACTTTTTTTGATGTTTCTCTACGCTTTTAAAAAAATGTACGGATGTAGCCCTACGCTTTTG
>JBCCJE010000527.1:0-4574 GCA_039027925.1 Bacteroidota bacterium | reverse complement strand
TTTACATTTTATGCGCAGTTATTTTTTCTTTATGCAAGGCGAAAAACGTAGGCGATGCGGGGCATCGGCGAGGCTTTTCAACGCAGCAGAAAGGAAAAAGAACAAGTAGAAAATGTAAAGTTATTATTGAACCATTCCTTAGTAAGCAATCTCTACCATTCCTGATCGTACGGTATTCGCTTCGTCGTTCAATTCTACTACGTAAATGTAGCTCCCCTGCGTGAGCCTGACTCCATTCCAAATACCTTCCCAGTCATTTTTATAATTTTCGGCACGAAACACTAAGTTTCCCCACCTATTATATACGTACAGTTTGTTATTAGGATGCCCCTCCAATCCTAAAATAGTAAAACTATCATTGACCCCGTCTCCATTAGGTGAAAAACCATTGTAAACCCTAACGGTCGAACACGCTACTGTAATCGAAACCGTAGCTTGGTCGCAGCCCAAGGCATTACAAATTTCGTAGGTAAACTGATCAATACCACAAAAAATAGGATCGGGAATGTAAGATAAGTTGCCCAGCGAATCCAAAGTCAAAACGCCTTTGCTAGGAGGACTCACCACGGATATACTCACCAAGGTATCTACCAAGTCATTGTCCAAAACATTCAAAGCAGCCGTAGTATTCATACTAACGGTATCAGCGTCATTATTGGCTACCGGTACTCCCGAGAAAGTATCATCTTCAATCATAATATGTAGGCAAGTCGTATCGCATCCTCCTTGGTCATCACAGAGTACGTAGCAGACTATTTCGCTGCCAAGCGATAAGTGATTAACATTCAGACAGTAAGATTGTGAATCAATATCAATGGACGCAAAGTCTGCATTATCTAGCGAAATAAGCGTGTTGATATTTCCCAAAAATTCGGAAGTATCTATACAGACGGTAGCTGTCTCATCCTCCGTGAGTGGAACTTCAATGGTATCCGTAGTCAACTCGTAAACAGTAAAGGCAATAAAAGTGGTATCGCAGTATCCCAAATCATCACAAACGCTCAGACACGCTTCGTGACTTCCTAAAGCTACCGTTTCCCAATCTATACAGATGTCATTGGGAAAAATATCTATCACTACATCGGTAGTATTAGTATCGGCGCATACATTTTCTATGGTGGTAAAATTTCCCAACAAATCACTTGTATCTACACAGATGCTACCCGAAACATTCAGGTAAGTATCAAAAGCGAGGTAACTATTGGGTAAGCAGGCTATGTTCAGGATCACCGTATCTTCGCATCCAGAGTTATTATCAAGGATGACTATTTCGTGAGTGCCGGCAGACAAGGTGAGCAAGCTACCTAACGGTGTCAGTCCAAAATTAGCTCCCATGACAGCGGTAGATCCACTCACGCCGGGCTTTGAAGCCACCAAAGTACCGTAAACATTTTCGTTAACGCCGCCCACAATGGTAAAGGCAAACGTGGTGTCAATCATCCATCCACCTAGGGAGTCCCACATATTTAAAGAATCTATTAGCGCATCAATATCCCCAAATTGACCAGAGAAAACCACTCCGTTGACCGTCCAAGATTCTAGTAGGTACGGGCCTGCGCTACCTTGGCCAAAAAGATTACTGTAGGTATAGGCAATAGTAGTATCAATATCGCAACCAGATAAACTACCATTGTACAGTACCCCGTTGTCATAAATTTCTAGTGTATTCAAAATTTCGAAAGGAACGGGAAAACAAACCTTAGCATCAAAACCACAGTTGGCGTAACTAATATTGATGGTATCTTCCAGAATGATAGTGTCACACAGTAGGGTAGGAGGGGTTAAAGATGAAAGGGGGAAAAAGTTGTGGGAAAAAGTGTGACCGGAGAGAGTCGTACACTCTTCCAACTGCTCTACCTCGCTATTTTGATCTTTGGGAAATATAGGATTTGCGTGGGTATTGGTAACGCCCAAAGTCAGTAAAAAGCATCCGAGAACATAAAGTTTTGTCGCCAGCCTCGAAGGGAAATAGCGTTTCATGATGATTGATTTTAAAAGAATATTTGTGGAACTTATTTTTTTACGTCAGTTGTAATTGCTTTGTTTCTTTATACAAAGATTCATCACAACCCTAGTTTCGAATGTAGTCCTCAATCTTATAAATGGTCCCTTTAAAGTTTAATAATTTCAACTGTCTCCGGCAACAGGTAGTGATTGGTTCTGATGCACATATTTTGTACATTACTTTTTGCACATAATTTGCGAGTTTGTAGGACGCTTCTCCCTCCCGAAGGTTCGTAATACCTCATTTTAAGGATTGTAACAACAAATTTACATTTAGATAAAATAAGTAGAATGAAACACTTTGTGGGTGCAACGCAAAGTAGCTTCCATCTTTACGTGCATTTCTCATTATTTTAAAAATTCACTTTTGTAGAAAAATCAAAAATTTTAATTTTGCGTTTTTAAACGAATTAATTATTTTTCTAATAAAAAACTAATTGGTGTATATGAAAAATTACATTTTAATACTGGCTACATTTCTATTTTTTTCCTGTGGTGGCGATCAAGCTGCTTCTAGTTCATCAGGTGCTAAGAGTGCAAATTTGACGGGCTACAGCATTGTTGATTTCCCGAACTCCAATATGCAAAAAGCGATGAGAACCGATGCTGCTGGAAAAATAGTTGAAGAAGGAGAAGTATTGGATGGTAAAAAAACGGGGACTTGGATCACTTACCACGATGGAGAAAATATAATTGTGAGTACCATCACGAATTATGTAAATGGTATGCGCAATGGGCTATGGATGAGGGTTGGAAAAAACAATAGAGTGGAAGCATACGGCTACTACGCCAACGATGTAAAAGATGGTAAGTGGGTCACTTATAATTTTTCACGTAGAGAAAAAGAAGAAGAATATAGAAATGGAAAATTGCACGGCATCAGTCGGACTTTCTACAAAACGGGTAAAGATGGACAGATCAAAGAAGAGTTAGAATATAAAGATGGCGTACAGGATGGGATTTATAGATATTACCTCGAAGATGGATCTATTTCCTTGGATTATGTTTATAAAAATGGAGAGGTGATAGAGCGAAAGAAGCAGGGGTAATTAATTCTGTAAACATTGGATTCCTAAGAAGTCAGTATCCGAGGGAGTGATTGTCTTATTTGAGCCAACAGAAAAGTTTTATAGAAGGTAGGTAACTGCTTAGCACCGTGCTTTGAGAACTTCGTGGGATAGCAAATAAGTAAAGCAAAAGTTCTTAAAGCCAACAAACGCTCCATAACTTGGCTTTAAGAACACTTACATTCCCGCTTTCTCAGCCCACGAGGTTCTCAAAGCATGGCGCTAAGTAGTTGCGAAGGTAGAATGTATTAATCTTTGGTAAACTTTAAATCTCGTGCCATAATCTCTTTTTTCCATATCACATTTCCGTTACTGCCTTTGATGAAGATCGTCAACTTTCGTTCTTCTTTTGAACCTGTTACATCTATTTTCGCAAATGTTTTTTCCTTGACTAAAGTACCGCTTACTTGTAGTGGGTTATCTTCGGCATTTCTGCCGCCAACACCCGAGGTCAAGGGCGATACCGTCAAATCATGCAAAGGATAACCTCCCTCCATGTCGTATTTAGAAAGTTCAGTATGGTGGACATCACCCGTGATAAAAACAACCCCGTTGATTTTTAACTTTTGAATGGCTTCAAGGATACTTTCTCTTTCTTTGGGGGCACACGCAGAATGGCTTTCGCCTCTAGCCAGAGGATTTAAAAATTGTCCGCCAATCACTACAAACTTAAAGGTAGCGTAACTATTGACCAAAGCATCCAATAACCATTCTAGCTGGTGTGCTCCTAAAATTTCTGGATGCTTAATATCTCGCCGGTTATTGGGTGTTCGCCAGTAACGATTATCCAAAAGAAAAAACTCACAATCATTCCATTGGAAAAAACTGGTAACTCCTTCTTGAAAGATGTAATTGTTGCGCGGGAAAAAATCTTTGAACGCTTTTTCTGTAACTCGTTTCATCGGATAACTTCGATCCGAATTGTTCGGTCCGTAATCGTGATCGTCCCAAATGGCGTAATGATGCATACTCCCCAGCATGGCTTGCATTTCGGGATTAGATCGGGTATGAGTGTAGCGGTGAAGGATTCCCGTTTTACTATTCCAATCGGCTTCTCTCAGGTAGAAATTATCTCCTAACCACAGCATGAAGTTGGGTTTATCCTTAGCAATATTTTCGAAAATTTGGTATTGGCTACCGTAGGGTTTACCTGGTCGGTCGTAGGCCTTTTCGCTGATGTAAGTACAGCTTCCCGCCGCAAAACTAAAATCAGGAGCATCGTGTCGCCAAAGCCAAATTGGTTGAGATTCGAAGCGTAGCGGGTAGGGTCGCTCCACCAATTTTCCATTGATGTATAAATTGTAGTTGTACTGTTGAGTGGGTTCGAGTTGGTCAGCTAAAAGGTGCGCTACGTAAGCATTTTCTTTTTGCGTAAAGACGCTATCCGTCATTTTTTTATCCTTAGGAGTATCTGTATTCCAATATTCAAAATGAACTACTGCCTGCTCTTTGGTTTGTACCCAAAGCAAAACTTCTTTCATGGTAGAATATCCAACCATTGGT
>JBCCJE010000526.1:0-4588 GCA_039027925.1 Bacteroidota bacterium | reverse complement strand
TTCAAAAAAGACAAGTCCGAAAGTCATTAGCATTCAAACTCCAAGTGTCACGTAAGTGCATTGTTGGATACTGTCTTCTTATTTGGGAAATTAATATGCAAGACGGAAACTCAACTCTAGTATCCATCATTAGTGGAGTTAATAGTTACCCGAAAAGATTTTTCTTTTCGGGTATTTTTCTGCTACCTTCGATTAAAAATTAAAAATACACATGAACGTCATGCTTACTTTCTTAGGGTTTCGCCTTAAACAATTTTGGCGTTCTGTTCGGGAGATAGGAATACCAATCATTTTAGTAGCCTTGGTGGTCACTGTTGGGGTAACCTTTAGATTATTGGAAATGTTTGCGGCGGTTGAAGGCAAAGAGGTAGGTATTATTTCGTTTCTTTTGGTACTGGGAGTGCATGCTTACCGTACGGATGGAGCATTTCTTCGCCAACTGCACATTCCGATTCCTTTACTTTTATTTTTTGAATATGCCTTGCTATTGCTTCCCGTAAGTATATTACTTTTATTTTTTGGAAAAATAGAACCTGCCCTGTTTTGGCAATTGGGTTTTTCACCTGTACTATTGTTTCCATTGGGTTTTTTAAAAAAAGGAAATGCTGTTCCATTCTTGCGTCTTAACCAACTGTCGCCCATTTATTTTGAGATTAAGCATGGGCTGAGAAAATTATTTTTTGTAGGAGTCTTTTTTTATTTGATTGCGCTGGGATGTCCGTTTTTCGTCGGTACCCTCGTTTTGTTCTCTATATTTTTACTCTTACTACTCCCTTCTTTTTTTGAATACTTCGAACCCAAGGAAATCATTGAGTTGGCGTATCATCGGGGGCAGTTTCTCAGAAGTAAAATATGGCGACATCTAATTTTTTTTCATCTACTATTGCTACCACACTACTTGGCGTTTCTTTTTTTTCATGCTGCCTTTTGGTATTTGGGGGTAGCTTGCTGCGTGGGGATTACGCTGACTATTATTTTTGGAATCGTGTACAAGTACGCTGCTTACCGACCTAATTTTCCCAAACACCAAGGCAGTTCGTTTCATGCTATATTTTTTGGAACACTCGTCCTGCCGGGATTCGTTTTGGTTAGCGTAGGACTTATCATTTATTTTTGGCAAAAAGCCAATACAAACCTAGCCTACTATTATGCTTGAAATCAAAAACCTCCGAGTGTCCTACGGGAAAAAAGAAGTCTTAAAAGATATTTCGCTTTCCTTTTCTTCGGGAAAAGTTCACGGGATACTCGGCGTCAACGGTGCGGGTAAGACCACTCTCTTCAAAACGATTTATGGTTTTAAAAAAGCAAATGCAGGTGTCCGTACTTTTCAAAACCGACCATTAAAAAATCAAGACATTGCTTTTTTGGAGACTTCCAATTTTTTCTATCCCCTGATGACGGGCAAGGAATACCTTCAGCTTTTGGGCTTTCGGTCGAGTGATTTTTCTATTGATAGATGGAATCAATTATTTGAGCTACCGCTAGGGGAGTACGTTGAAAATTATTCTACGGGGATGAAAAAGAAGCTGGCTTTTGTGGGTATGATGGCTCTGGATCGTCCTATCTTAATTTTGGACGAACCCTTCAACGGAGTTGATATTGAAAGCAACGAAAAGATTCTCCAAATCTTGATGCGATTAAAGCAGGCAGGAAAAATTATCATCATCGCTTCCCATATCATCGAGTCCCTTACGAGGATTTGTGATCGAATTGATTTACTGGAGCAAGGCGTAATCAAGGAGACTTTTGAGCAGCGAGATTTTCCAATTTTGGAGAAACAACTGAAGGAAAAAATTCAGATGAAGATTGACGACGTTTTTGATTTTTCGAAAAAATCAGAAAGAACTTAGCGGGGAAGTTCTATTGCTGTAAACTAAAAATTAATAGTCAGCATTACTCTATTTGGAAATGTACCGTGTTGGGACTTATTTCATTAAAAAGTCCCAGAGGGACAAAATATCGGTAGAGTAAAACAATACATTTACAAATTATTAAAGTCACAGAGGGATGGCACATGTCTTACGCAAAATATCAATTTATTTTAAAGGTCAAGTTTCCTATTGCTATTCATTGGTAATGGGTAAAGCCAATCAATATCTAGGTACATTGTCAAAAATTTTGTAATTGTATTGTTTTTGTATGTCGTCCCTCTGGGACTTTGAAAATTTGTGAATACTTTGTTATTACTACTACCCATGTGTTGTCCCTCTGGGACTTTCTATCTTTGCATATTTCATAGTTGCTCAGATTAGAGACATACTATTCCTAGATAATTAAGGCTAGGGATATGAAAAAGCCCAAAAAACAGAAGCACTAGTGAAATTTTCAACAATCCATTTACAAAATATTAAAGTCTAGAGTGACCATACGTTGATGGTTTTTAACAATACATTTACAATGCCGTTAGAGTCCCAGAGGGACAAAATATCGGTAGAACAAAACAATAGCTCTCCAGATCAAACCCTCGTCATTGTTTTTTAAAAGTAATCATAGCTTCTTTGGTTGTATCTCCTGATACCATGTCCGCAGTCACCTTCATCGTTTTTCCTTTTTTCTTGTGTACAATAAACATGATGCTGTCATTTCTACCGATAGATAAAACGGTTTTTTTAACTTTTTTCTCCACGCGCTTTCCGTTCTTTCTTTCGCGCATTTTAAACTCTCGTTGCTCTACTGTCCAAGTTTTAAATTCTTGGGTTTGGGCTTTACAGCCTTCTGCATTTTTTCCGTAATGATAAGTAGCCGTTCCATCTTTCCGTAAGATGATTTCTTGATCCAAGGCGCATTTGTTAGTAGTAGGTGCGCTGGTCAGTTGCCATGATCCTACGTACTTTTTTGACTGTGCTTGCGTAGTAAATGTAATGGCCAATAAGCCAACCAATAGAAAAGTAATCTTTTGTAATTTCATTGTTTTTAAATATTTAATTTTCGCAAAGCTAACACATAATTGAGTAGAAATAAAATCCTTTGGAAATTTCTCATCACTCCTCGCTCATCACTCATTACTCCTCCTTCCCCCCTTAATCCTCACAAATTTCTCGTACTTTTACACCATGACTTTTGAAGATTTAAATATTAACAATCCGCTGCGCAATGCCCTTGCGGACTTGGAGTACATCCATCCTACCCCCATTCAGCGGGAAGCATTTTCCGTGGTCATGTCGGGCAGAGATGTCGTCGGAGTGGCACAAACGGGTACGGGAAAAACCTTTGCTTACTTGCTTCCGCTATTGCGCATGCTCCGATTTTCTACGGATGGGCATCCCCGCATTGCGATTTTGGTACCGACGAGAGAGCTAGTGGTGCAGGTGGTACAAGAGGTAGAAAAACTCACCAAGTACATGACGGCGAGAGTAGTGGGTGTCTATGGCGGCACCAACATCAATACTCAAAAACAAAGTGTACACGCAGGCTTGGATATAATCGTAGCTACGCCCGGTCGCTTCTATGATTTGGCATTGACACGGGCATTTAAAACTAAACATCTGAAAAAACTCGTAATTGATGAGGTGGACGAAATGCTCAATCTGGGATTTCGAGTACAGCTAAAAAATATCCTAGAGCTTCTTCCCGAGCGGCGGCAAAATTTATTGTTCTCCGCCACGCTTACGGAAAATGTCGAAAATCTTATCAATGATTATTTTTTTGAACCACACAAAATCGAGATTGCGCCCCACGGTACACCTTTGGAACAGATTCGCCAACAGGGATTTTTTGTACCAAACTTTAATACCAAAAGCAATCTGTTAAAACTATTGTTACAGGAAAATTCTGCTCTCGAAAAGGTTTTGGTTTTTATGAGTACCAAGAGGTTAGCCGATAAATTGCACGAAAGTATTTCGGCAGATTTTTCGGAACAAATTGGCGTTATTCACTCCAATAAATCCCAAAATTATCGCCTGCGCATGGTCGAGGAATTTGCGGAAGGTAAACTACGAGTGCTCATTGCCACCGACATTATTGCTAGGGGGTTGGACATTTCGGGAGTCTCCCACGTCGTCAATTTTGATATGCCCGATACGCCCGCAGACTACATTCATCGAATCGGGCGTACGGGGCGTGCTGATCTGGAAGGTACTGCTATTTCGTTTATTTCGGAAAAAGAAAGAGAGGCACAGGAAGCCATCGAAGCCCTTATGGGCAAGGAGATCCTGATGCTACCCCATCCCGAAGATTTGGAAATATCCGATCAGTTAATCGAAGCGGAGAAGGAAAAAATGGGCGGCGACAAAAGCTACTACCAACCCTCTACGCTCAAAGGATCAAAAGGTGCTTACCACAAAAAATTGGATAAAAACTTGAAGGTAAATCGAGCTAAGGAAAAACGCCAAGCTAGAATGGCAGAAAAGAAAAAAGCACGAAGACGCAAAAAGCGATAGGATTTCTTACCTGCCTTCCCCGATGCAGCTTTTTGATACCAAAAGGAATCTTGTTTGCGTTAGGAGATGTTAGTGAGGAGTGAGGAGGGAATGTTAAGTATTAATGGTGGACAGTTTTTTCTCTTTTGCCAAGACTTTACGTAAGTGATTTAAAATCAAAAAATTATGTTTAAAAATATCCTACTGCTGATTTTGTTTCCTCTATTACT
>JBCCJE010000525.1:0-4590 GCA_039027925.1 Bacteroidota bacterium | reverse complement strand
TTTTTAATAATTGAATTTTTTCAAATCAAATTAAAATAGTAATACATTTACAAAAAAATATATCATGAAAAATTTACTTCTTCTACTATTTGCTTTGTCCCTCTTTTCGTGTCAAGAAAATATGCCAGTAATTCCGCCACCGCCAAACCCCGGCGATGCTGCGCGTAAGGTGATAGTAGAAGAATTCACGGGCGTACAGTGTTCTGGATGTCCTTCGGGAAGTGCGGAGTTGGAAAATTTATTAGCGATTTATGGTGATAATCTAGTCGTCGTTTCTATTCACACTTCTGATTTTGGTAATCCTTTTCCAGAAAGCCAACACGATTTTCGTACTGCTGCCGGAGAGGAGTTAGTCAATTATTTGGGAAATCCTTTTGCGTATCCTAGTGCCGTAATCAATCGGAAAGATTTTGACGGAGGATCCTACCGACTGCAGTACGGTAAAGATAAATGGAATGGATTCATCAACGAGGAATTAGTAGATACACCAAGAATCACCGTCAACTTAACAAAGTCCTTTGATTTTACAACAAGAGAATTACGGGCGCAAATATCGGGAGTAGCGGTGGAAGATTTGACGGGAGAAGTGCGATTGACTGTGATGGTGACGGAGACTGGAATCATTGATCCACAACTCGACGAAAGTGCTGGACTCATTTTGGACTACAAACACAAACACGTTTTCAGAGCTACACTGACGAATACCAAGGGCGATCCTCTGGGTACGGATATGGCAGAAGGTGATGCCTACGATGTGACCAAATCAATCATCATACCTGACGGCCCCGAAGGATGGATACCCGAAAACTGTGAGATCATCGCCTTCGTTAATTTGGTGAATGGACAAAATAAGGAAGTACTTCAGGTAGAAGCTACTCAAGTTCAAGATTAAAAAATGAGTTAAAAAAATGAGTGAATTTCAAGCCTATCATTTCAGAGCCATTGATCGTCCGCTGACACACCAAGAACAAGAGCAGGTTAATCAGCTTTCTAGCCGATTTTTTACCAACGCAAATTCCTACTCTTTGCACTACTCCTACAGTAGCTTCCGCCACGACGAAGAAAAGGTACTAGAAAAATACTACGATGCTTTTTTGTACGAAGCCAACTGGGGCACAAGAAAATTGATGTTTCGTTTTCCGAAAGACCTAGTGGACGCCGAAGCACTTGAGCAATTTACCATTGAAGATACAGTTTATTCGAGTATTCAATTTGAGCAAAAGAAAAATTGGGCAATCTTAAAATTTGAATACGGCGAAGAGGAAGGTTGGGTAGATTGGATAGAGGAGGGATCTTACTGGCTAGATAAGATGATCCAGTTAAGAGAAGATATTATCAATGGAGATTACCGTTCGTTATATCTGTATTGGTTAATGGTCAACGAAAATTATGAAGAATATAACGACGACGATGATGATGATGAACTGCACACCTCGCCACCCGTACCTCCTAATTTGAAAAAGCTATCTACTGCTTTAGAATCCTTTACAGAGTTTTTCCATATTTCGGATGAAATAATAGAAGAGGCTGCGAAGGAAAGTAAAAATTACCAAAATAAAATCAATTACGAAGGCCTGATTCCTAAATTATCAGAAGCAGAAAAGACCGAATGGTTGATAAAAGTAGTAAAGGGTGAACTGCGTGTAGATGTATTGTTACGAAATCGGTTGGAAAAAATGAAGGAGTAGCCTCTCGTACGAATTACGTTTCCTAAACTTCTAAAAGTTTAGGAAACGTGAAGTGAATCGCTCTTTGACCACTCACCGCCTGTCGTCCTCTTCGTTTGTATCAAAATCAATAAACTCCACGTCATCGTCATCCCCATCTCCTCCATCGTCAAATTCGGGAATCACATCTTTCCAATCTACGGGTTCTTCAATCGAAACAATATCTCCAAAGTGTTTTCGAAGTTCTTTTTGGATACGCCGCTTACGAGTCTCGCTGAGATCGAAAGAACGCTTCACGCGTTTTTTATCTGACTCATAAGTGAACGTCTCCATTGGCCCGTAAATGCGATAGTACAAATTAAACCACCCTGACTTCTTTGCCTTTTGCGGCTTATAGGTAGGATTGTGTTTTTTAAATTTATTCCAGACCACCTGTCCGGCATTAACCTTGACGTGGTAGTCAATTTTATTTTCGAAAGTGTGCGTACCGCTCATTGTCATGTTCATGGCGTTGCTTTGAATAAACATAGCGGGTAAGTAAATTTTTCCTTTTTTGACCTCCATGTAATTATGTAACTCCGTAAACTTAATTCTCTGTAAATCTCTGATTTTGATGTAATCAGAAAAATCGTACAGCATTTTCATCCCTACCAATTCTCCGTTTGTAATGCCCACGTCTGCGAGCACGTGCATTTTGTCCATGAGAAAACTGCCCTCTTCGTCCCAGAAAGCTTTGATAAATAGCTTGGCATCCAATTTTCCTTTTAAGTTTTTATCCACTAAGACCTTTTGCCCAAAATTTTCTACCTGCCTGAAAAATTCTTTGATGTTCATTCGCTCGCAAGTCAACTTAGCTTCCAACTTCGGACGATCTTCAAAATAAGCAGTTCCATCCAAGAGCATTCTTCCTTCCATGGTTTTGACTTTTCCTGCTACTAGCATTTCGTTGTTGTCAAATTCCAAAGTTCCACGAAAGTCTTCTGCCTCTACTTTTTCATAATTAAATTCATCAATCCTAGCTTCAAATTTTCCCTTCAAGAAGTTGGTAATTCTTTCCCGTTCGTGAATTTTTTCTACCTTCAAAGAATCCATTACTTTTTCTCCGACATCGTTTTTATTGACGGGAATAGCAGTGAGGGCAATCAATTGATCCAAGTCAATTTTGGGAGCATCCAAGGCAGCACTGAATTTTAGTTCCGCTTTTTTACTGTTCAAAGAATCCGCAAAAAGGACAGGTAGCAAATTCAAAAATGTTCCATCCAATTCGATTTCCGTCCCCGGTCCCTCAAATACAAAATCTTCCACTTTTAGGCTATTGTCCCGAAAGGTAAATAGCCCTTTGTCCACTAAAATTGTCTTTCGATTAACTGTCAACTCGGCATCATCAAATTCGATTTCGCCAGCAGTATCCACCCTCCCAATTCCGTAAGGACTTACAATATCTTTGTACCTACCTTTCAGTCGAATCTGCTTTAACTCAATCTCCCCGTCTCCATCAGTAATTATTGGAGATTCGAATAGCCCGTAGATGGATTCCATAGGAAGTACGCCATCCAATTTTAAATCAATCAAGGGATTATCCAAGTTCGAAATTCGAAGTTTTCCTTCAAACAATTCTCTGTCAAAGTATCCTTTGAAATCTTTTATCTCAAATGAGGAGTTGCGATTGTTGCGCTGCTTCCCGTTGGTAAAATTAGCCGTAAAAGAAACATCCTTCACACCCCCTCCTAGCTTTTCGGAGCTTACCCTTCCGTGCTCCAAACCAAACTCCACCGAAACTGCGGGATCAGAATATTTAGTTTGTAATCCCCTGATTGCACTTTTAAAATAAAAATTCCCCTTACTATCGAAGTCCTTGAAGTATTCCTTTTGCTTAGGAGGTAACAATGCAAATACGGAAGCCAAACTTCCCTCCTTACCGTCAATGTTCAGATCCCATTCCGTTCCCTTTTTTACATTTTCGATGGTTCCATCTACGTTGAAAGTGTTGGTAGAAAGCGCAACCGAAACGTCCTCAAAATCATATTTTTGGTTGGCAAAATCCACAGCGATCTTAGCATCGTAAATGACATTTTCATCCACAAAATATTTTTCTCCATTCGATTGGAAAAAATGACTTTTCAAATCTGCGAAACTGTATAAGGAAAATTGATCGGCAGCGAACTCTCCCGAAACTACCGCTTTGTTCACATGAAATTTTGTGTAGTGCTTAGCCACCTGATCTACATAGATGACCTCCACCCGATTCAGTTGTGCTTCGTCAATCGAAAGTGCAAACTCATTTTCTTCGCCCTCATTCGCCTTTTGTTTTTCGGAGTTACCTTTCACAATATCATAATTCAATCGCCCACGTTTATCTTTTTTGATGTACAGCGAACCATCCTCGATGAGTACAGAGTGCACTTTAATATTAGAACCAAACAGGCTGAGCAATCCAAATCGGAAAGATAGATTCTGCGACTCAAGGAGTGTTCCCTGCATGGCATCTTCCAACTCCACGTCGTGAAGATTAGCGGAGGCTTTGGGAAAACCAGAAAGCAACGAGAGGTTGAACTCTCCTACTTTCAACTCGGTCCTTAATTGTTTATTGATTTCTTTGACCAGGCGGTCGCTGATTTGATCCTCAAAAAAAGCTGCTACCACGACGAGAATTAGCATCATCGCCGCAATAAAAATACCCATCCAGGCAAGTGTTTTTTTTAAATACTTCATCGGTGAAGAAGAGGGTTTAAGTGGTGTCGGTAATAATGATAAATAGAGGTTAAGGAGCGTGCATAGGACAACTGAATTTCTACTTTCTTACGCTGAAACGCAGAAATAGATACGCATTGACCAGTGAAGTGAAGTGAAGTGAAGTGAAGTGAAGTGAAGGGTAAAGCGCAGTGAAGACCAACAGATGCACATATCATGAACATAATATGTG
>JBCCJE010000524.1:0-4595 GCA_039027925.1 Bacteroidota bacterium | reverse complement strand
GTTCCTGCTTTATTTGGCAACTCAGTTGAATTAATTCCATGATGTTGACTGAACTGTTTCTCAAAAACCGATAATAACCTGCTGCTTCTTTTGTTGTTTTACTGATTTGATTGATTATTATGCTACCGTAAGTGGATATCGTTTTTGATAATTTTTGCCATTGATGATAAAGCCGTTTATCGTTGTATGGATAACGAACTCGACTTACTCGTCGAATCGGCAATTCAAAATTAGAAACAGTTATAGGTGTAAATTTCATCTTGTAAGTACTGAAATATATTTTAAAAAAACTAATACTACTTGTGTGCAAACGATAGCCCAGAGGGACGACACATTTACAAATTGAGAATAGCTGTTTATATGTCCTAATAAGACGATGCTCTATACTAAGGTGTAAAGGGCCTTTAGCCACTCAACTTGAAATCTACTACCAGAAAGAATAAATTATAAAAACTTAGATATAACAAAACATTTACTAAATGAATCTTAACCAACGAATCGGAAAATTCTACGATCAATCTACACCGCTTTGGCTAGAAGTATGGGGCGAACACATGCACCACGGATATTATCCCGAGGGAAAAGTAGGTGCAAAAACCCATACCCAAGCACAGTTAGATTTGGTAGATGAGATATTGCGATGGGGAAAAATTGATGCCGCCACTACTATCCTAGACGCAGGATGTGGGGTAGGGGGGAGTGCTCGATTATTGGCAAAAAAATATCAAGCAAAAGTACTTGCTGTCACGCTGAGTCCAGTTCAAGCAGCCAATGGTCGGAAATATAACCAAGCGTGCGGTTTGGAAAATCAGATAACCATCGAAGCCAAAGATATGATGAGCCTTGTCCACTCCGATCAAAAATTTGATCTGATTTGGTCTATGGAAAGTGCGGAGCACATTGCGGACAAGCGCGCGCTACTACAAATGTTCTATGATCTTCTCGTGCCCAACGGGCGATTAATTATGGCGACGTGGTGTCATAGAAACGAGCCTCCTACCTTAAAAAAAACAGAACAAAACCTATTGGAAAAAATTTATAAACTCTATCATCTGCCGCCTATGGTCTCCGTAGAAACTTTAGAGAATTTAGCCAAAGATGTAGGGTTTAAAAAAGTCGAAAGCGAAGATTGGAGTGATTACGTAGCGCCTTTTTGGAAAGCAGTTATTCAATCTGTCTTTCAATGGAAATCCGTAAAAGGATTGTTAAAAGCAGGATTGCCAACCATCAAGGGGGCTTGGGCAATGCGCTACATGACAAAGGGTTACCAAGATGATCTTATTAAATTTGGCGTATTTCAAGGAATAAAATTATGAGTTTTATTATCAACTTTATTCGATTTTCGAGGCTGCATACCGTCATCGGTACCACGCTGAGTATTGTAGTTTTATACTTGATTGCGTTGTCCACCTCTACTGGTCAAAATTTGCATTTACCCGTTTTGGGTTTAACGTTGTTGAGTTGTTTAGGTGCAAATATTTACATTGTTGGACTCAACCAAATTACTGACGTAGCTATTGACAAAATTAACAAACCATACCTACCATTAGCTTCGGGGGCTTTTTCTATGCGTTTGGGGTACGCCATTATTATCCTTAGTATTTTAGTTTCTTTGGCGATTGCTATTTATCTAGGGAAATATTTGTTGCTGACGGTGGTGCTGAGTTTGATTTTAGGAACAGCATATTCTATTCCTCCCATTCGCCTGAAGCGGTTTCCATTTTGGGCCGCCTTCTGCATTATTGCGGTACGTGGGGTTATTGTAAACATCTTACTTTTTTTACATTTCAATTTTTTGATTAACGGCGAAAATGCGGTCACTCCCGTAGTGCTGACCTTGGCGGCTACTATTTTCATTTATAGTATCATCATAGCGTGGTTCAAAGATATTCCAGATATGAAAGGCGACCTCAAGTATAATATCAGCACCTTCAGTATTCGGTTTGGCGCAGAGCGTATTTTTTTACTGGGAAATATTTTGATCGTTTTTACGCTCTTAACCTTGATTGCTTTTTCAGTATTAAATCCCAGTATGCTTCACATGCCGCTGATGGTTTTTGGTCATGTACTATTTATCCTAGCACTCATCGTAATGAGTAAAAAAACTAAAATCAAACAACCGAAGTCCATGAGTAAATATTATCAATTCGTGTGGGTATTGTTTTTTGGAGAGTATATTCTTTTTGGAATGTCGCAGTTATTGTAAAATTTTGAGCCATTATGGGAAAACAAAAAGACGATCACCTGCATCATCCGCACACTAGGTTTTTGGAAGTCTCCTTTTCTAACCAAAAAGTTGCAGTTGATTTTATAGACCAATTTATTCAGGAGCAATTCAGTAAAAAACTTGACGCAAAGGGATTAAGGATTCAAAAAGTTAGTTACCTGACGAACCAGCTAAAAAGGCGTTTTGCTGATGTACTGTATGAGTGTCCTTACGGCGAAGGTGAAGACAAGGTTTGGTTACATTTTTTGATTGAGCACAAGAGCCAACCCGAACCATTTCCGTATCTTCAGTTTTTGGAGTATAAGCTGTTGATTTGGCAAAAGCAGGGAAAGAAAAAGACACCCGTAGTTCCTATCATCCTCTACCACGGAGAGCAACGTTGGAAAACCAGAAAGTTTGAAGAAATGTTTCAAGGTGTGGACGAAAACACGCTTCGTTTTTTACCATCGTTTGAGTACATCCTGATTGATCTTTCGAATTATTCCGATGAGTTTATTTTAAATTTGCGGAGAGGATTTTTGATTAATACTTTGATCACACTCAAACATTTTAAGGATAAAAATTATATCATTAATAACATCAAGAACGTTTTTTCCTTAACTTTGGAAAAACATGAATGGCGATTGTACGAAATTCAATTTGTTTACATCACTCAAAATATAGAACTCTCCAACGCAGAGCAAATAGCAATAGTAGATAGAGTTCACGAACCTTTAAAAGAAAAAATTATGAGTACTTACGAAGCATTGATTCAAAAGGGAGAGATGAAAAAATTAGTAGATTCAGTATTGAGACTATATGAGTTAGGATCAGAAATTGACTTTATAGCTAAGGCAATGAATATCTCCGAAGCAGAGGTGATAGCTATTCTTAAAAAGCATGGGAAGATGTAAGTAGCATTTTGCTTTGATTATTTTTCGATAAAAACATTGCAAGAAAAAAGTGGAGTAGTCAACTTGATTACTCTACTTTTTTTGTGCCTTGATGTTGGAAACATCAAAATCATTACTTTGCGTTCATTACTGTAATCTTTCGTTGAGAGTCGTCGTGGAAATCAAAAAGATGATCGGTCATACCATCATCTGTACATTAGACTTCGACTGGTAATATTTTCTACTCCAAAACGATTTCATCCGTAGTAAACAATCGTTTGTGGACAGACAAATAATATTTCCCATTAAAAAATTGAATAGCTTGGTAGGCCGTTGGCCAGTCTTGAAAGAAATTAGAATTGTAGGCAATCGTTTGTACGGAGGTAAAATCATCTGCCGAAAGATCAAAAGGATGACCAAGGTTGACCTGCGAAAATACTTTATCACCCGTAACTGTAACTTTTTTCAAAGGTGTTTCTACGTTGGCAAAGGCCCAATTGACTCCGTTATCTTCGGATACGTAAAACTGGTTTTCGTAAAAACCCGTAGTGAATAAGTCGCCATTTTCCTCAAAAATATCCCATACCCAATGGGTGAAAAATTGATTCCACGCACCGTCGGGCTGCACTCGAAAAGCACCACCTAGAGAAGTGATATAAAAGTTGCCTTGGAGGTATCGAACATTGGTCAAAAGATCAGCCTCTGATCCCATCAGCGTGGGGGGGACGTCCACTCGGGAGTTAAGAGCAACACTCTGAAATTGACTTTTGGAGCTATTGAGTTGAATATCAAAGAGGAAAAAGGAATACCGATTGGCCTGCGGAGAAAGACTTCTGGCTACGTAAAGAAATTGAGAACCATCATCATTGAAAGCACCCGTAGCGGTAGCATTATCCAATTCCTCAAAAATGACAAATTCTGCACTATCCGCCATTTCTTGTTCCGTGATTTTATAAACCTGATTGATGCTTCTAGTCAAATGAAATTGGAGTTCTCTTTCGTTATCGTAGTTTTTCAAGACCCGCGCAAAGATGTGTTCCGATAGGATTGGTTTTCCAAAAACTCCTTTCTCCACATCGAGTTCACGTCGTTCGATAATGCTTTCGTTCGTATCTAATCTTACGAGATTATCTACCGTAGCAATGAGCAATTCATTTCCCGCAGGTAAAATTCGGTTGACTGTAGAATTGAGGGAGAGGTTAGTCACTTCTTCCCACGAACTCACGGGAGCAACGACTACTTTCTTTTTGCCGGAAAAAGTAAATATCATCGCAAAAAGTAAAATTAGGGTACAGTATCGTGTCATTTTTAAGACTATTTACAGCGTAAAATTAAATGGGTACACCCGCCTACTTGACTCATTTGTGAAAAAATAAGCTAGGCGAAAACATTCAGATTAGTAAACTATAATATCGGTTGAGGAAAGGTAGTTGGGAATGGAGTGGATTCTCTTGGTAGGTTTTTTAAAATAACAGCGATAGTTCTGATTGATGTTT
>JBCCJE010000523.1:0-4597 GCA_039027925.1 Bacteroidota bacterium | reverse complement strand
TTATGCGCAGTTATTTTTTCTTTATGCAAGGCGAAAAACGCAGGCGATGCAGGGCATCAGCGTCCCGAGTACTCGGGATCAACGCAGCAGAAAGGAAAAAGAACAAGTAGAAAATGTAAAGTTATTATTGAACCATTCCTCACCTCCTTTGCATTGGAAAAATTAAACAATATCATTCACTACGCAAAATAATTGCGCAGTTACTTCCCAACTTTGTTTTCGTAATTATTCAACAACGAAAATTTAAAATATCATGTCAAATAAAATAAACGGTAACACCTTAATCGAATTGGGATTTGAACCAGACCAATGGTTTAAAACAGCCTTGGCACACATCAACGAAAATCAACTAGAGGGTGAAGCTATGATGACTTATCTGGAACAGTTCAAACGTCCTCCGATGATTCCTTTGCACTGGGAATCCATTCCATTTTCAATCAACATCAAGGCCGAGAGTGAATTGGAAAATGACAACGTAGAGTCGGTCATCAAGACCATGCGAGAGCTAATGAAAACACCCACTCTAGTGGACGGAGCGATTATGCCAGATGCTTGTCCTACGGGCGGTGTGGGAACTATTCCAGTCGGAGGAGTTGTTGTGGCTGAGTGTGCGATACATCCGGGCATGCACTCCGCCGACATTTGTTGTTCGGTGATGTTGACGGATTTCGGAAAAGTTGATCCCAAAAAAATTATGGATGCGGCACATGCTTCTACTCACTTTGGCCCTGGAGGACGGGAGCGAAATGATCAGTTTCGTTTTCCAAAAGAATTGTTAGCAGCCTTTGAGGGCAATGCCATTTTGAATAATCGCAATTTTATCCAAACGGCTCGTAAGCATCTGGGGACGCAAGGAGACGGTAATCATTTTTTGTTTGTTGGAAAATCTAAAAAAACTGGACATACGATGATGGTGACGCATCACGGGTCTAGGGCAGTAGGTGCAAAATTATTTTCCCAGGGAATGAAAGTAGCAGAAAAATTTAGAAAACGAATTTCCAAAGAAACCTTGAAGCAAAACGCTTGGATTCCCTTCGATACCCAAGAGGGACAAGATTACTGGGACGCCTTGCAGGTGATTAGAAAATGGACAAAACAAAATCATATCTGTATCCACGATGCTACTGCCGAAAAAGCCAAAGCGGAAGTAAAAAACAGATTTTGGAATGAACATAATTTTGTTTTCAGAGACGGAGATTTGTTTTATCACGCTAAGGGGGCAACACCATTGGCCGATAAGTTTTTACCAGACATCACGGGGCCTCGATTGATTCCTTTGAACATGGCTGAGCCAGTATTGATCGTGGAAGGAAAGGCAACGGCTACCAATCTTGGATTTGCTCCCCACGGCGCAGGTAGAAATTTGAGTCGTACGCAACACCGGCTATCCAAGGGCGAAACACCCATCGAAGCCATCTTTACCGCCGAAACTAAGGGATTGGATGTGCGATTTTTTTCCAACGAAATTGACATCACCGAATTACCTTCTGCTTACAAAAATGCCAACGCTGTGAGAGCACAAATGGAAGAATTTGGTTTGGGAAAAGTGATTGACGAGGTGATGCCCTACGGTTCTATCATGGCGGGAGATTGGAAAAAGAACGCTCCGTGGAGGAGAAGGAAGCAAGCGAGAAAGACGAAAGCGTGATTTTTTTTTCAAAAAAAATTAACTACGCAAATTAACTGCGCAGTTGGTTCAGAACTTTGAATTGTCAAATGAGACAAAAATATTTTTGAAATAAAACGGTAGGTCAAGGTTAAGTTACTTCTTTAATTACCTACCGAAACGGGGCAGTAGCTCAGCTGGGTAGAGCATGGTTTAATAGTTTTTAAATTATCAAATCAGGTCAATAAAAACTTACTTCAAGATAAGGTCACCAGGGTCGTGGGTTCGAGTCCCACCTGCCCCTCCGTTTTTTTAGGTCAAAACCAACTTACTTCTAATTGGAAACTTGCGGTTCGAATCCGCCCTTGAGAGTTGGTTCATTATCTTTTACTTCGAGGTCAATTATCGCTTACTTCAGGGACATCGTCCCACCATCTGCTTAATGACTCAGCGATAAAATTACCTCGATTTTTAAAATCAGAAAATTATGAAAACTTCTTTAGTGAAATTATCCTTATGCCAAAATGCGATTTTTATTCCTCAGAAAACGGTTTTGGGGGAGTCCCAAAAAAAGATCAATGCAACAACGGGAACGCTTTTGGCGAACTGCAAAAAATTAGGCTATACTTTTTCCGAAAATTTACTCCACGCCATCAATGGACTCAATCCAATAGAGAAAATACAGCTATTGGATGTACTCAAAGAGGTAACTGGTGTGAAAAAAAATTGGACACCGCTGGTGAAACAATGGGATATTCCGACGGGGGAATCCATCGTTGATCACATCAAGACTTTTTGGGCAACTATTTTTCCAAATCAGGATGGGACCAGATTAGCTTGTGGGCACTTGATCCCTACCCATACTTTTCCGTTGGAGAGATACAATGGTTGCCCTTTCTGCGGAATACCATTTGAGCAAGGCGAGTTGGTTTTAGAGGAAACCAAAAACAAACTCAAGGTTTTGAATCTGTGGACAGAAGAAGATCTGGAAAAGTATTTTAGAAGTCTGCTGTTGTCCCCCGTAGCGTTAGATGCTACCCAAGCTGATAATGTAAAAATACTGTTACAAGAAATAGATTTACCCGCTGATCTCGACATTAGCATCAAAGAAACGAAGATGCTGGTGATTGACGGATTGGTTGGATTTGGAAATACGGAGCAAGCTGGACAATTCTTTAAAACACCCAATGACATCTTGCGCTATCTCTGGTTCAAGCATACTGGTTTTTTACAAATCATTGAGCCAAAGACCATCAAGAATCGAATGGCTAAAAACGGTAGAAACTGGCGAACTCAAACCGACGAAAGTCAAGTTGTTTTGATAAAGTCAGCAAAGGATTTGAAATTAAAATTCTCCAGATCCGAGGCTAGAATGTACGCTAGTTGGTTGAATAATTTAGAGATGCCCATTGCAAAGCAATGTGAAATCATGCACCCCAAGAGAGGAATCTGGGTGCGCGTCATCAGAGCTTTACGACTAGCAGAATACAGCAAGCGAAAAGGATATGGCAACCTGCGCAAGTTACTAGATACCTTTTACCAAGAGAACTATTCGGTTTGGCAAGGGCGAGTGAATCATTTTAAATTGAAAACTGACGCAGCGAATACTTTCAGACTCTTGAAGCAACGTCCCGGGCTTTTTGCAAGATCATTGTTTTCCACGATGCTATGGTTCGGAAAAGATGAGACCATTGCTCATTTTAAAGAAGTGATTCACGAAGTGCCCGCTAGATTAGTTTTTACATTGAACATGTACGCAGATATTTATTTTGATAGCAATGCCCAACGTTCGGTGAAACCCCTAGGCGGTGTGAGTAAAAAGATTCCTGTAAATAAATTGTTACAACTTTACACAACCGAGCAGTTGGATGGTATGAAAAAGGCCGTTCGGGAGTTAAGTCTGTATTTGATGGAGTCCAATTTCTCGAAGCAAGCCAACGAGAATCAGACGATTTACATTGATAAAGATTTGTATAAAATTCCGATTGCCATTGGTGATCGTAGTGAGCAACTCCAAGATTTGCCTCATGCTTTGATGGGAACTCGATTTCCAGTAGCAGGAGATACTATCCGATTGTTTATGCAGTGGGGAGAAGGACTGCCCGCTCAGCATTTGGATATGGATCTGAGTTGTCAAGTTGCTTACGAGTCCCGAATGGATTTTTGTTCCTACTCCAAATTGGTAGTTAGCGGATGTAAGCACAGTGGAGATATTCAGCAAATTCCTAACAAGGTGGGGACAGCAGAATATATTGATGTGGATGTGGACGCCTTGACTAAGCTAGGTGCAAAATACGTCAGCTTCACCTGCAATGCTTTCACCAACGGTAGCCTATCCCCTAATTTAGTCGTCGGCTGGATGGATAGCCAACATCCGATGAAGGTATCCAAAGCGGGTGTCGCTTACGATCCAACTGCTGTTCAGCATCAAGTGCGAGTGACCAAAGGGCTAGTGAAGGGAATGGTGTTCGGAATTTTGGATGTAGCAGCTAGGGAAATCATCTGGCTAGAAATGGGCTTCAGCGGACAAGTTGTTCAAAATCTGGACAGCAAAAATGTAGAAGCACTTTTGAAAAAATTGGAAGCCAAATTAAAAATTGGAGATTTGCTAGAATTGAAAGCACGATGCCAAGGACTAGAAGTCGTAGCTGATCCGTCGGAAGCCGACGAAGCCTACGATCTGAAATGGGCGTTGAACGCAGCGGAGGTGAGTGCTTTGTTTTTAAGCTAAAATAGATTTCCTTGCCTTATATGTGCCGAAAGTGGAGATATGCCAAATCTCAAAGATTTGGCATATCTACAGACTAAGAATATTGTTTTTTATCATGTATCAATCTCTATAAGTACCAAGTCTATTTTACTTTATATCAATACTCAGCCTAAGTATTTGATAATCTACGAAGCACCTGAAAATATTTTTATAATATAATTTAGTACAGGTACTTAGATGTCACAAAATTTGTCCTAAACCCTCCACCACTAAATTCTCTC
>JBCCJE010000522.1:0-4615 GCA_039027925.1 Bacteroidota bacterium | reverse complement strand
GGAAAATGACTTCTACCGTATGCAGGGAGTCACAACCATTTGATGCTGTAAAGTTTTCACTCACCGTCGTAGATTCTGTAATCGTTTGTCCAAAAACTTCAATACTTTCTCCTGCACATAAGGTTTGTATTTCCATTGTTGTAAAGGTATCTAGGAAAATCACCTCTACCATATGCAAGGAATCACAGCCATTTGAGGCTGTGAAATTTTCACTCACCGTCGTAGATTCCGTAATCGTTTGTCCAAAAACTTCGATACTTTCTCCTGCGCATAAGGTTTGTATTTCCATTGTTGTAAAAGTATCTTGAAAAATCACCTCCACCGTATGTAGGGAATCACAACCATTCGATGCTGTGAAATTTTCACTAACTGTCGTAGCTGCCGTAATCACCTGTCCAAAAACTTCGATACTTTCTCCTGCGCACAAGGTTTGTATTTCTGTTGTTGCAAAGGTATCTATGAAAATCACCTCCACCGTATGCAAAGAATCACAACCATTCGACCCCGTAAAGTTTTCACTAACTGTCGTAGCTTCCGTAATCGTTTGTCTAAATACTTCGATACTTTCTCCTGCGCATAGAGTTTGCGTTTCTGCGGTGGCTATATTTTCCAATAAAATGACTCGAACTGTATCAATCGAAAAACATCCAAGATTAGATGAACCCAGCAAAATATATTCGCCCGTATCAACGGAACTTACAGGAATGGAAGGACAACCTCCACAAACAAGCGTATCAGAATTAAACCATTGGTAATTATCAAAGACACCTCCTCCAAGCGTTGCAAATTCTCCTTCACATAAAAATACATCAGCACCAAGATCTACTTGACTAACAGTCTCTATTATTACCGAAACAGTATCGGAATAAGTTGTGCCACAGCTATCGGTAGCAATGACCCAAATATCACCCGCCCCCGTTGTAGTAAATGTAGAATCTGTAGATTGGTCACTCCACAGGTAGGAAGCAAAACCACTCCCTGCATTAAAGTTAGCAATCCCGTTATCACATATTTCTACATCCATTCCCAAATCAAGATTCCCCACAAACACACAAGTATCACAGGGTGTAGGTTGATTGTTACAAAACGTGGCATCACAACAATCATCATCTTCACAATCAATCAATCCATCGTTATCATCATCTATTCCGTTATCACAAATCTCCTCACAAGGAACTAGCTCTCTAGGAATAGCATACTGCTGCAAAAATGAATTCATCACATTGCCATCTCCTACCAAATGATGCTGTTGCTGAACGATCGGAATGGTCATATCATCATTGATGTGCACATTAAAATTTAAAAACTGATTCCAGATTTTTCGAGTATTTGCCCAGGGCTGATCTCCAGCACCACCGAATACGTGAACTCGACCACCACATTCGCAAGCTATTTCTGCTTCGCCATCTGCGTCTATGTCCAAGGTGGCTGGCATCTCCGCATTCGTAAAAGAAGAGCAAGGAATAGAAGATAATAAGTCACCTGTTTCCCCATCAAATATTTTTAGCGCAACATTATCTCGGAAAATTACTTCGGGTGATCCATCTCCATCAACATCAAAAACACTTTGCGTAGCATTTCCAGCAAATTCCTGAATAGGTACAAACCAATCTACCGTAGCCAAATCGTTATTGTAAGCCACTAGATCAGACCCATTTCTACAAATGATTTCAGGCAGCCCATCTCCGTCTAAGTCTGCAACGGCGGGATAATTATGACCACTCTTATCAAAGGGGTAAGTATAATCTCCCTCCTTGTACATGATCGTTGGAGTCTGAATATCCCAAACATAAAGTCCGTTCTGACTCCTTCCGTTTACTACGGCATCCAAGTCTCCATCTTTATCCATATCTGCAAGTGACGTCGTATTTTCTGGAGTAATAAATGGATCATTAAGCGCTACACTATGAATTTGGGTAAACTCAAACGTGGTGGAATTTACGGAGTATAAAAATGGTCCAATGACAAATTCCAAACCATCACAATCAGGGCACAACGCTGAAGGGGGCATCACGTCCGCAGGTACGCCTACCCCGTAATCTATGAAGAAAGTAAAGTCCGTCAACGGAAGGGTAGCAAGAATTTGCATCGTTTCCACATCAATGATATGATTTAAAATCAGCAACTCGGGTTGCCCATCCTGATTAAAATCTGCGAGGTTAGCTCGAATCTGATACCAGCTTCCGCCACCATTAGGAACAAATCCTTGGGCGGTGATCGTACCATCGTGTTCAATTCTCCGTGGCGTTGATCCCGTTGTAAATATTTCCGCAGTACCATCATTATCTACGTCCGCAATTACGGGTCGCCCAATGTCCCAAACTGTAATTTCCCAAAGTGTACTCCCGTCCACTCCACTACTCACATTGAGTATGCCTTGCCCCTCGTTGGTCTGTATGACTTCGGGAATCCCATCGCCATTAATGTCTCCCGCAATCACGTCAAGCCCAGGAGGACCTACTGGTTTGCTAAGGGGGGTTGACCATTCTAGCTGCATCGAGAAATCATCAAAAACAATGGTATCACATCCCTCCGTTTCACAATCCGTATAAAAATTATTAGCGCATAAACTACTTTCACAACAATCAGGATCAAAACAATCAATCAGTCCATCACCATCATCATCGAAGCCATTACCACAGATCTCACTTCCCGAATTATTACTTTCCACAATGATCTCTTGACAAAATTCAGACTCACAAGTATTAGTTGCAGCGATGAGACAAATATTATAAATACCAGCAGCAGCAGGTACAAATTGATAGTTCAGATCATTAGAAACGGTCGTCCCATCTATTTGCCAACTTACCGTATTCGCATTTGTAGATGTATTGTTAAAACCCAACACCTCCCCTACTTGAATCTGAGTCGTAGCTACCTCAAAGCTAGCCTGTGCTTCACATAACACCGTAATTACATTGGTAAAAACTGAAACACAATTAGCATTGTTATTAGTTGCGATCAAGACCACTTCGTAGCTACCTGCCTCATCAAAAGTAAACTCAATACCATTAAAAGGTTGCTGATTAATTTCCCAATCAAAGTACAATGCACCCACGGAAGTATTGGTAAACTGAACTGTCTCCCCCACTAAAATATCCGTAGCACTTACCTCAAAACTCGCTTGAATTAATTGTGGACAAGCCGAAGAGCAAGCGAGTGAACTCAGCAAACTACTTCTTGCCGTCAGTATGGAATTTTGCATACGGGTAGCCTGCCCTTGACTAAAATCAAAGAGACAAGGCAAAAAAGCGTAATCCATAAAGTTAGAACTAAAGTCATTTTGATCCGTCGTAAAAGGATTGTTAGGATCATTTGGATTAACATCCGTATCACAAGAGTTCACATCCGCAGAGCAAGGAAATGGAACAGAGGTTTGATCGGGAGGCGTATCACACACTCGATCTCCATCCGTAAGACAATTGTTATTATTACACCCACCTTGGAAAGTATGGTATAATCCAAGGTAATGCCCCATCTCGTGAGCGATCACACTTGAGTTGGGCTTTGTCGTTCCAAACCATTGCGCCTCTATCACGATACCATCCACGTCAGTTCCGTGGGCTGAAGGAAAATAAGCATAACCAGCGGTGGAACAATCTCCAACTTGGCTACAGACTTCTTTGACTACCCAGATATTAATATAATCTAGCGGATTCCACCGAATGATATTTTTCAAATCCAAATCATCCACAGGTTCAGTCATTTCGGTCAGAGTAGAAACTACTCGATTGATACCATTGGTAATATTTCCATCAGGATCTTGGGTAGCCAAGCAAAACTGAATCTCAGTATCAGCACCTATATCTTGGTTGTAAAAACCTTGATTGGCAAACGCCTCATTCAAATCTTCGATCGCTTGCTGGATTTGAGCATCCGAAATATTTTCAGTTCCATTATTGTGGATGACATGCACCACTACGGGTAGTTCGTAAAGTACAGCAGCTTTTTGAGCAGAGGATTCCGCCTGTTCTGCTAACTGTAACATTTCCTGCTCCCATTTTTGGTGTCGCTTTTTTAAGGTAGGATTTTTTTGAATAGTCGCATTCCATACCGAAGTATGACTACAATTTAGATGTGTACTATCCGTAAGCCTTACCAGCATTTTATTTTTGGAAAAACCAAACGGGGAAGTCGGTTGGGAGGAGTTACTTTTTAGAAAGGAAAAAGCCAGTAGCGCGCAGCAAAGACCAGCAAGGAGGGTGTAGTATTTTGGCATTTTGTGGAAATTTAGGTATTCAGATGCGCAGAGGATTGTTACCTTTATAAATGCACAAATTAGAACATTGGTTATTAATTTTTGGAATATTCTCAAAAAAAATAAATTAACTTTGAAATACAAAGTACTTTTATATCGTTAATTCCACATATTGGATTTTATTGCAACGGATGGCGATGACCAAATTTTTGTACACGGTTTGTGGGTTTGTAGGATGCCTCTCCCTCCTGAAACATCGGGACGGCAGAGGTGATTGGTTCTGATTTATAAGTTTTTTGTGCTTCTTTTTTGCAGTAAGTTTGCGAGCTTGCAGGACGCCTCTCCCCCGCTGGCGGGGGTCGGGGCAGGGAAAACGCATGAAAAAATACTGATAATCAATTGGTTATAAATTGTTAG
>JBCCJE010000521.1:0-4619 GCA_039027925.1 Bacteroidota bacterium | reverse complement strand
TGATCTCTACTATTTTGATGATGTCTCATCTGAATTTGCAATGTTGCCTACCGCCCGAACCGACGAATGTCACATTCGAAACATCCTCCTTTCATACAGCGTCTGATGATGTGGAGGACATGGTATTTGAGTTGGTAGGAGGATTGATATTTGTGGAAGCGGAGCTGAACGGAAAAAAGGAAAAGTTCATTTTGGATACGGGGGCACCCTACCTTTTGCTAAACAGCGACTCAACTACAACTAAAAAACCTGCATTTTGGATAAATGGTGTCGGTGGGAGCAAGGGTGCTTATGCCGCTCGTGATGCTCGTTTTGATTGGAACGGAATCACTGCCAAAAGGAAGAAATCCTACGCCGTGGATTTGAAAAATATAGCAGAAGCTAAAGGAAAATATTTTGCGGGACTCATCAGTTACGACCAAGTGAAAAGGCAGGAGATCGTGATTGACTACGACAGCAGAAGACTGTTTTTGGTAGGTAGGAAAAATAAAACGTTTTTTCAAAATCACGAGCAGGTAGATAAAGTATGGTTTCGGATGGTGGGGCATCTGCCAGTAGTGCGGGTAAAGATTGGCAAAAGGCGTTACTACTTTGGGATAGATACGGGGGCGGAGGTCAACGTCATTGATAAAAGCCTGATGCATCGTATCCCTAAAAAACTGGTAGAGCACACCTACCCAACTGCTATTTTGGGAGGAAATGAAGAAAAAGTTACCACGACCACCACGCTGCTGAAGTCCATCAAAGTCGGCAAATCTTACTATGACGATATGCCGTTTGCCTTTGCAGACTTATCATTTATGAACCAAGAATCAGGGACGTCCATAGATGGTTTGTTGGGGTATCCTTTTTTGAGTAAAGCTAATTTTTCAATCAATTATAGAAAAAAACAATTGTGTAGGTGGGCGTCCAAATCTCAGTTGGTTGAGCTAGATGGGCAGTTGGCTTTTTTGAATGGGAATGGGAATTTGAATGGCAATAGCAATTTCAATGGCAATGACAATTTGAATGGCAATGACAATTTGAATGACAATGACAATTTGAATGACAATAGCAATTTGAATGACAATGGCAATTTGAATGACAATGGCAATTTGAATGACAATGGCAATTTGAATGACAATGGCAATTCAAATGGCGATGTAAATATTTACGTCGAGAAAAGTAGCAATGATATTACAAAATTATGGATTCATCGTACTGGAAGAAATAAGGTTCTCCGAGACTTACTAAGATGATGCCGCTATTTTGCTTTTGACATTCTGTTTGGATGAGTTGGGTAGCAGCCTTAATATTGGCTTCGTCCAGATGACTGAAGGGTTCGTCGAGCAGCAAAAAGTCAAAGGGTTGGCACAAGGCGCGGATGATCGCCATTCTTTGTCTTTGCCCAAAAGATAGGGTACCACAGGGTTTTTCGAGTAGGTGCGCTACACTGAGTTGGTCTGCCATTGCTTCAATTTCCGCTTTAGTTTTATATTGTTGGAGGTCGGACTTTAGAGTAATATTCTCCAATGCCGTTAACTGCTCAAACAATCTTAAATCTTGAAAAACGATGGAGAAGGTGTGTTGTCGAACTTCGGCGAGTTCGTCACTAGAGTAGGATTTGATGTCTTTCTTCTTCAAATAAACGTCTCCGTCAAAATCTTTACGCAATCCATACATACAATGCAGCAGAGTAGATTTTCCTTTTCCCGAAGCTGCTACTACGAGGTAGTTTTTTCCTTTTTCGAATACGAGTTCTTTTCCCCAAATTTGAGTATTGGATGGGATACCCAATTCTTTGAGGGGATGGGGAAGCAGATTTTTTAATTGGATCATTGGTTTGGATTTTTTATGATGGATGGGAACCTGTCCCAAAGGCTAGGAGGTTGGAGCGTTTGAAAAGATGGAGAGGCTTTCCCAAAATTTTGCTGATCTGCTTTTTTGAAGTTGTAATCATCTTAGGAATGAAAGATCAGCCTACGAACATTAAGGGAAAGCCTCTCAAATCTTCAATCTTCATACCCCCCTACATACTATTCCTTCTTTCGTAAGATTGATTCAACAGTTCGAATATACTTTTCAAACTGTTCTGGCTTTTGTCTTTCATGTTTACTTGGTAAGCCGCCTCATCTCTGTCCATTGACATGTAGGCATTTTCCATAGCATCAAAGTTAAGACCAGAGGAGTCCATGAGCTTACCGATGGTGGCAAAATTGATAAAAGCTCCCATAAGGTTTTCGTTGATGACATCTTTGACCTCCGAGCCAACTAAGCCCGATTTACCCCAATCACCCGATTGGATGGCACTAACAGCTTTCGTATTGCTACTCATAAAAGCTACCTTACCGTCGAAGTATAATTGGGGTTGTACGCCCGCCGTAGTCCCGCCCATCGGCAGGGGAGACAAATTATACACACCGTCACCCGCTTTTGAGATCATTTCGTACTCTTCGCCCAAGTCAAGTATTTTTTGAAAATTAGCTTTGTCATTAATTTTTAGGACGGTCATCATATTGGGAATATCGCTACCTTCCTCTCGGTAGCCGCTCACCATAAAGTCACCATCGAAGGTCTTCGCCAACTCATCAACGGAAAGCCCGAACTCCCGTAAGTTCATATCGGCTAGTCCTGCCATTTGTCTTTTTTCCAAAATCATTTTTATCCCTTTGATATCGAGTGCTCCCGAAAAAGCAAAAGCCAAATCTTGCTCGGGGAGGTATTGAGCAAAGTTGGTTTTGACTTCATCTTTAAAAATATGGCGAAATTCGTCCGCCATTTTTTCGTTGATCCAGTACTTGGAATCCCCTGTGATTTCGCCTTTTCCGAAATCCATGTAGCTGTGCGCAAAATTATTTTCCAACATTTCGGCCGTCAACCCAACGAATGCCATCGCCATGCCCATATCGCCTTTCGCTAGTTCGGCGAGGCTATTAGAACTGAACCAACTCACGACGTCTGATTTTTTCGAAAGACATTTTTGTAGGTCTTCATTATTGACTACGGAGGTTTCCTTGGTCGTAGCGAAAAACTCGGCAACTGATGCTTGAATATCCGCTCTTGAACTTGGACTCATACCAACTACGCCCAACTCATCATTCCAAGCTACGAGGTTATTTTTGTTGGGTTGGATATATTGAAATCCTTCGCCCGATGCTACCTGCGCCTCGCTGCTTACCATTTTTTCAAAAGCCGCTTTATCCTTCAGACTCATCAGCAAAGCGTTGACGGAATTTTCTGGATTGTTGATGTTCATATCTTGCACGAAGTACATCTTGGCGTTTAGGTCAACTCCCGATTGGCTAGGATCTTTGAGGATGGATACGATGTTAGGATTATTTTGAGCTACATCATCTATCATATCTTGGTAGAAAGACATTTTTTTGACGGACTCAAAATCGGCTTTTTCCATCAGGCTTTTGATGTCTATGGAAGTTAGGGCGGAGGTACTAGCAGGTATGTTGATGATCGCATCCTCTACGACAGCCGTATCGTTGCCACAAGAAAAAAACAAGAAGCTCACCGAGAGTAGCGCTAGGTACACATTATTTCTAAAATTCATTACGTATGATTTAGTGATTAAATGGAAATAGAATTTTTTTCAAAAAAGCTGTAAAGTATGGTATGAAAGGTTGGTTGAATATTTTATCCTACTAAGATTTTTTAAAACTAGACAAACACATCGTTACCGAGAATTGAGATGTTCCATCGAATAATTCCTTAGCTTCTTTTCGCTCGCTCCCACAGTACGGATTGTTTTCCTCCGATTGCTCTAAAAAAACCACGGAACATGGCGTAATTCATAATGCAAAAATAATAAGGAACGAAGAAAGCCTTGAATTTTAGTTTTCTTTTTTCTAAAAAATATCCAACGAGGGCGAGCACGTAGAAGATGATTTGTGCAAGGAACATCCATTGGTAAAATGGGGTATTCGTTTGCGCCAAATAATAATTCACGATAAGCAATACGGGCAAACAAAGTGGTGCTAGTGTCCAGCGGAGTACCCGGTGAGAAATGTATTGGAAAGTGAGAATAGGATTTTTGAATGGTAAAAGCATGGGAGCAAGTCGGCCAATGGCTTGAATACCTCCCGCTGCGATTCTGATTTTTCTTTTGAGTTCCTCTTTGACGGATGCGGAGGCATTTTCTACCGCCCTCGCTTCGGGTTCATATACGACCTTATATCCGAGGTCGGCAATCTTCATGGTCATCACAAAGTCCTCAATGATGGTGTCCGCAGGAACGGGGTAAAATAATTGAGTACGAATGGAAAATAATTCTCCCGCTGCGCCCACTACTGAGTAAAATTCGGAATCCCACTTTTTGAGTTGGCTTTCGTACTTCCAGTAGATACCCTCTCCAGCCGAGTTGGCAGCGCCTTTTTTATCCAACGAGATTCTTTTTTCTCCCGCTACGGCGCCTACTTTCGGATTTTTGTAATGTCGTACTATATTTTTTATAGCATCCTTATTGACGAAAGTATTGGCATCCGAGTAGATGACGATGGGCGTTTTCACATATTCCATCACGCGCTCTACTGCCGCTATTTTCCCTCGTCTTTCTGGTTGGTGAAAAAGTTTTAAAACGTAGCCATCGGGTATTGGATAATTTTTTATCACCTCGGGCGTGCTATCACTTG
>JBCCJE010000520.1:0-4624 GCA_039027925.1 Bacteroidota bacterium | reverse complement strand
CGAAGGGATGAAAAGATTGTAGATCATTCAATTTGACCTTTTCTTATGTCAACTAGTTGTTATACCTAGCGGCGGGCTGGTAGGTAGGTGTCGTCCCTCTGGGACTTTGACGACTTGTAAATGTACTGTTACATTCTACCGAGGTGTTGTCCCTCTGGGACTTCTGAGACCACTAAGGTTTTGGGATTACCTAAAAGCACCAGAGGTGCGGCACCTCGGTAGAATGTAACAGTACATTTACAAGTCGTCAAAGTCCCAGAGGGACGGCATGTTTTAGAATGAAGAGTTGCTGAATGTTAGTTATTAATTCGTGGGACTAATGCCCTATGCTAAGTTATTAAAACCCCTCTGGATTAGACTTAACACAAAGTTGGGGACTACATCCAGAACTTGGGTTAAAACGGTATCTATCTTCCCAACAAAAAAGAGCGAATCGAAGTATCGGTTCGCTCTTTTCTTTTTTTAGTAATCACATTTGTCTGTCTTATTCGATAATGTCAATGTATCCACCAAATACCCATTCCGCTTTTCCAATGCGATACCATCGGCCTTCTGTGGCAAATATTTTGACCAATGTTCCTCGTTGCACTCTTCCTATTTTTCCGTAGTTAGTTCCAGGCCCTTTTCTCACATTCAAAAAATAGGGAGCAGTCACTCGTCCCGTTTTCACCTCAATAATTTTCATCAAAGGGCCGTATCCCCAACGGTCAGTTCCAATGCGATACCATCGGCCTTGGATGTCAAAAATTTCGACGGGTGTTCCGTCCTTCAAGGTATCCACAATCGGATGACTCACACCCGGCCCCGAACGAACATTCAGATCAGTTGGGTCAATGACGATTGCGTCTTTTTTAGTAAAAGTAATTTTTATGTAGTGCTTGTGTAGCCACTCGTCTGCCCCTACTCGAAACCAATTGCCTACCTGCTCAAAAACTTCAATCTGATGTCCCTGATGAAAGACTTTGATGATGGGAAATCTTGTACCTGGCCCCTTACGAACGTTAAGATCTCTGGTGTTGACAAATCCTGATTTGATTGGATTTTCCAATTGGAAAGAAAGCCCCTGATTGACGGCAGATTTGAAATCTTGCCAAGGCTTTTCGTCAATCATCATCATCGGACATAGCTTCCCCGTGATGTCATAATGCCGATACAGTTCGTTGACCGTGAAGTGATATTTGTTCAAAAGGAAGCTGGCCAACTCCACGGAATTTTGATACGTTTTTTCCCAATCTCCATCTTTGTTGACACACATTTCAAAACCAATCAAAAAATAGTTGGGCGTTAGGTCAGAGTTTCCAATGATTTCTTTTCCTGTGGGTTTGTAGTACCTTCCGCCTACGTGGTAGCCTACTTCGTGATCTGGCAAACATTGGATAATACTCCGATCATCAATAATGTAATGCGCCGAGGCGTAGCGGTCGGTGGTGTTAAAATAATTACGATTAGCCCGAGCATCGGCGCCAGTACCTTCGTTGGCTGTCCAATGGGCCACCACCCCTTTTAGTTCTCGAATCCGATACCAATTTTTATTGCGGAGCGATGGGCGGTTTCTTCTGCTGGTCAAGAAAAGTTTTTCGATTGGGAGCATGTTGTTTCCTCAATTTTTGGTTTTAAAAAAATCTATTGATGTAAGGGATTAATTTTGGATGGTCGTAAATGTAGGAAAAATTGTTTGTTTGTCAAATTGTAATGCTGGTAAAATAGGCTTTCCGAAGCGAGAATTTGAATAACATAAATTGTACTTTTGTCATCAAATCCCAAACGATTAGCGAATGCTTGAAATGGCCGTAACGCTCTGAAAATCAGTAATTTACTATTTATTAAAATTTTTTGTTTGCTTATGAGAATTGATATTATTTCGGCGGTGCCCGAATTGTTGGCTAGTCCTCTTCAGCATTCTATTATGAAGCGTGCTCAGCAAAAAGGGCTTTTTGAAGTGGTGGTTCACGACTTACGTAAATACGGTGTTGGAAAACAAAAACAAATTGATGATTATCAGTACGGCGGCGGTGCGGGCATGGTGATGATGGTAGCCCCGCTGACTAACATCATAGAACAATTACAAGCCGAAAGAACCTACGACGAAATCATCTACGTAACTCCCGATGGTACAACTCTAGACCAATCCACTACCAATTTTTTATCTTTAAAAAATAACTTAATGATTCTGTGTGGTCACTACAAGGGCATTGACGAGCGCATCCGTAATCACTTTGTTACAAAAGAAATTTCAATCGGAGATTACGTGCTTTCGGGGGGAGAATTAGCGGCCGCCGTTTTGGTTGATGCTATTGGGAGGCTTATTCCGGGCGTACTCAACGACGGTACTTCCGCTTTGTTCGATTCTTTTCAGGACAATCTTTTAGCACCACCCATTTATACCCGACCAGCAGAGTTTAGAGGATGGAAAGTACCCGATATTTTGCTTTCGGGAAATGATGGTGCCATTGCACAGTGGCGATACGATCAATCTCTCAAAAGAACCGAAGAGCGAAGACCCGATCTGCTAGCGGAGGAGTGATGCGACGAAATGCAAGAGGGGTCAGATCACATCTGTTTTTTTCCAGCCCGTAGCATCTATCAAGGTGTAGTACCACCTTCGTTGACCGCTCTGTTGGGCACGATGCAGTAGCTTAGTCCAGAACTCATAGAATACTTCATTGTCGTAGATCACTTGGCAACCAGCAGAGTAGGTGCCCACTGTTGCATTCTCAATTATGTTTGCCTCGATCACATCATCGTACCTGACGTGGAGCTTTAGATGCTCCCGGTAGAGATCAGTATTGATCTGCATGGTATTTTTCAGTTGATGCTGTAGCCTTTTCATTCTGGTGAACGGAAATTTTTCTAATGTTCGAAGCAAGTTGTTCATTTTTTTAAAATCCTTTTTGGCCTGTGCTTTGGACGGTCGTAATCCTTCGATAACCCGATAAAATATGGGGCCTGCCTTACCATCAATATCTTTTAGTTCTGGAAAATATTCGATTTGCTTTTTGATAATATTTAGGATAAAATCGTCCGTTATCTCAGCTAGGATTTGCTGCTTGTTGAGTTTCTCCAGTTCTTTAGTTCTGTCCTCATCCCAGCTACTCAACTTTTGGATGATGGTAAAAATCTTTACTTTACTTTTGGGCAAAAGCCGATTGTGGTACCAGTAGTTGACCATCCACTTTTTGACCTCGCTCAGAGTGATGTTTCGTTTTTTGGCGACACCAGCTTTTGTGACAGTAGCTACTCCGTTCTTTACTTTATTAATTTTTATAGGCTTGGCTTCTGCTAGTTTTTGCATCCTTTGGTAAGGAGGTATCACTCCTCTTCCGCCGTACTGACTCAACAAAAGGTAAATCTCCGAAAGGGTAAGGTTCATCCCAAATAGCTGCTCTTCGCTAAATCTGCGAGAGGGAAAACCGTGCATGGCGAGTCCACCTAATCCGTGATTGCTTAGCCAATGATTGCCAGGTACTTTGAGCTTATTTCCCCCCTGATGAAAATTAAAGGTCGTATCTCCTTTTTCAAATTTGAACCTACCATTGTTGCCACTTTGAATCAACACGTCTCTCGTTCTTCCTGCGGGTTGTCGGCCCTTGTGATAGCCCGGCACCATGGTTAAGGTTTGCGGGGTCACTTGACGATTTCTAAATCTGTTGCCTGGTTCTGTGGTCGCAATGCTTAGTTCTACTTTTTTTGCTCCTGATTGATGATCCAACCAACATACCGCAATGCCGTCATTGTAAGCTGTTCCCGCCATTTTATCAAGTACCCTCCGAAGCCCCACGATGTTTACAACTCCTTGATTATCAGACCATAAGCCATTTCTAGCGTGTACTATTTTTCTAAAAAAATCATATAAAATATCTTCGGAGTCGCTAATGGAAGGAATGCTAATTTTTGTCTTGGTAAAAATATAAATAAATGATCGGTTATTGTTTTCGTTCAAAAATACCGCCTGAACCACGCCGACTATCTGGCTCAAAAATCCGGGCCCTGGCTTACCATCTACTTTTTTCAAAATGGCATCCAAGTTTCTACTCGTAGGGGGCGTTAATTTTAACTGGTGATCGAGTTGAAGTTGGATAATGTATTGGATGCCGAGATCAGGAATAATGACTTCGTCATCTGCCGTAGTACCCGTCAAGTGGTTGGGTAAGGGATATTCGTTCTTGTTATTCTCAAAAGCAAAACGCATCAATTTGACAATGCCACTCCAATTGTAATTGTTCAAAATGTAGGCTCGACTTGCCGTGGTGTCTATTACTTTTTTCTTGGACTTGTTGCCACCGTTTAAGTTGATTTCAATTTTTCCATCAAGTAAAACTACCTGATCTACATCATCTACATTGATGCGATCAGCGGGAGTATCCTGATCGAAAGAACTGGGAATCGGGGGCGGCAACAAATCTATTTTTTCATTCAGTATCCGCAGACTTTGCCTGTCGGGATCAACTCTTCCGTCGGGTCGGGTAAGTCCTACCTCTTTTTTTTGGAAAACTTTAATGGCACTAATAGTGGCAGTCAGATGATTTTGTGCTCTTCGGCGAGTACCCTTAGGGAGCAGTTTTATTTTATCCGTAAAAGATACGTGGGGAGAAAGTATCTTCTTGATAGCTTCTGGTGTCAATTG
>JBCCJE010000519.1:0-4632 GCA_039027925.1 Bacteroidota bacterium | reverse complement strand
TTTTTCGCTCCTTAGCGTCATCATTGAGCAATTCTAAATAAGACGGCTTCGGTAAAAAATTAATTATCTTTTGGGATCGAATAATTTTTTCTCCCTCGGATCTTTCGGTAGTCAATTCTAAACATGGAAATGCACTCGATATTTTTATCCCTCCAGATTTGAAGGCTTTAATCAAATTTTTTATTTCATCGGGGGCGATCTTGCTACACATAGTAATCATAGCACTAAACAAGGTATCACTATGGATGTATTCAGAACTCCTAGACAAGGAGCTATTTTCATCTAGCCCCGTTTTTCCAAAATGGAATCGCCCGAACTTAGGGCATTTTAATACAACAGATTTCATATTTAAGCTTGGGGTAATTGTCCAGAAATCTCATTTAACAAATGAGTGGTATCCATATTGAGATCATTAGCAAGTTCCATATCACCATAGCCATCAATACGACCGTCGGCAAGCGTAATCATTTTTAGCCTAGGCTTATTGTTGCTAATACTTACTTTGCCATAGCCCCGTGAGATTTGTCCTCCAAGTCCGTCATTTTGTAATAACTTTAATGCCATAGCTATACATTTGATGTGGTGATTGAGCTTTTGAAGATCGTGCTGAACAGCATCGCTGAATATATTATAAACGATTTCGTATTCGAAAGCAGAACCTTTGGGTACTCTTTCCATTTGTCGAGGATGCTCCGCAGTACCTGTTCGGCGATTGATTACATTTTCCCATTTACTTTGGGTGTAGCCATCTAGGAAGATGGAGTCATCTTCGTTAGCTAGGAAGGCATCTCTGACAAGTAGTCTGGTACTGTTGATGTCTTTGATATCAGCATCTCCCGAGTAGCCAAATAATTCCATGATGTGAGTAAAATCTTGATCCGTGTTATTAGGTTGATCTATAATTTTAAGATTTCTTTCTAATACTTCTTTATCATTTTTGTTGACTTTTCCCATTTGCTCCTTCACATATTTAATCTCTTTTTCCTTACTATCTGTGCTAAAAAAAAGCGAACCTTCAGCTCTAGCAAGAAGTGATCTTAATTTTCCTTTGAGTGAGCTACCAGGGATGTAGGGTTGCCCCTTAGCGGATTTGATGACATTATTATCAATGCCACCTATCGCCAATGAAGATTTTGAACCCCCGATGTGGAGTCCAGTCTCGGTAGTAATTTTTCCGCTGAATATGATTTTACCAATTAATTTCATTTTTATAAATGTTGATTTTTAAAATAATTATTTTCAATAGTTGATTCAAAGTAACTATGGTAAGCCACGATGTCTTCCATCAGTTGGAAAAAATCATGTACTTTTTTTTCGTTTACTTCTTTGATCAATTCACTTAACAGAAGTATTAAGCGTTTAGCTTTATTATTATTTTGGCGGGCTACGGTGTAGAGAAAAAATGGACGTAGTAACTTTATCCTCTGTACACTCTCCTCCGCATTTGTCTTGTTATAAGCTATTTGGACAGTATCGTAAAGCCTTCTTAACTGAGAGGATTTAATTCCTTCGAGGTTATCAAAAATGAATTTTTGCCAATGCTTTTGAAGTTTTTCATAGGATAAAATACTAGGCTCTAGGAGGTCTTTAATTTTATATCTACCAAAATGATGGATGGCTTCTTTGAGTATTCTATCTTGTTCTGTCTCTTCTGCCCGCCTATCTTTTCTTTTTTTATTCCACGCAGCAGCAGCTTCGTAAAACTTATGAAAACTGACAATAACTTCCATCAACTTATGAAACTGTATGACTTGATCGGTAGTGTTTACCTCTCGTGATAATTCCATAGCTAGTAGCATTAACTGAACGGCCTCCTTTCTCTCTTGACGTGCAGCAGCGTAGGCAAAAATGGGGCGTAGTGATTGTACTTGTGCTGGAGTTTGTGCGGAGCTACTCTGATCGAATAGCCGTCGCATCTGGGTTGAGGTAATTCCTGATACGTTGGCTTTGATAAAATTTTCTAATCGCTTGAAGAATTCATCTAACTCGTTCAGCGACAAAGTTTGAAAATGGAGCATCCGCTCTATTTTAAGCGGTTGAATTTCCTGCTTAAAATCTGCACTGGATTTTCTGTGCCAAGGAGGCATTTCAAAATACTTATGAAAAGCCACCAAATTCTTCAGAAAATTCTGATAGCCTCCTACTGCGTGCTGAGCCACTTTTGCTAGTTCGTCGGCAAGGATCATCATTTTCTTTGCCTTTTCGTTGGGTTGCTTCGCAATCGTGTAAGCAAACTCAGGTCGAAGCATAGCAATTTTTTTCCAATCTCCATCTATCACTTTGTCGTACATTTTTCGGAGTTGGCTAGAAGTAATTCCTTCGGCATTTTCGGAGGTAAATAGTTCTAGTTTATTGATAACCTCTTTCGTTTGTTCTTCATTCGGTTGAACAAGATCTTGCATCGTCAATGGAGCAAAAAAAGTTTTGATCTCTTGCTCTATTTCGGCATTAGATTTTAGAGGTGCTCTTTTTTTGTAATAGCTCATAATGTCTCTAATTTTTTCTAGTTAAGAATTCTGCCCACCGTGCTGCCATAGCGTACTTCATGGGATTATTGTTTCGGATTCCTGCAAATGAATCAATCAGATCTTTAGAATATGGAATGATTACAGATTTGGATAAGGCTTCCTCATTTTGAGTATTGCGGGCAAAATAGAAGAGTTTAGAAATACCAATGTTGACTCTTTTTTTCAGTTTAATTTCTTTGTGGATACGCTGGTAGATGGCAGCGCTATCTTTAAGTTTGGCAATGGTACTTCGCTGTTCGTTATGTTCTTTTACCAAAGTGGCCAAATCTTTAGCTAGGTTAGTTACTTTTTTATATTCTTCCCAGGTAATGACTTCTCCGAATAAGGATACTTTATTTTTTTCAGCTTTGTCTTCTTCAGTATAGGTAAAAATCTTAGCATCATTTAACACATCCTCTACTAACTCGGCAAATCTGATGACAGGATAAGTAGGTTCAACTATTACAATTCCTGCGGAAAGAGTTGGCGGCAACGAAATATCTATTTCATCAGGATCTCTGGCTATTCCGTGAATAATTGATTTTATTTTCTTACCACAATAGATATCAAATTTTTCTCTTAATACTTTGGTCCAATGAAGAATGGCATCCCAACTTCCCACAAAAATACAATCATCTCCTCCCGAAAAAATGGTATAAATATTTTGGTTAAATTTTGAAGCCTTTGCTACACTCTCGGGGTCTTCAACGCTTGGATAAATTTTATCTTTAAATTTTTCCACTTCGATTTCAGGATATTCCTTTTTAAGTTTTTCCTCATCTTCATTTAATAAATCATAGATGGTATCATTGAAAAAATTTGATAAGGTCTTTGAGATTTTTTTTGCTGCCTCTTCCACATCTTTTTTTATAAACTTTTCTTTTGCTTTGGGTAACTCACTAAATAGGCTTCCCAGATTATCAATATCCATTTTGAGGATGCCTATTTTTCGAGTACCTGTTCGGAGATAGGCAAATTTGGCGAGAAAATGATAATCAATTATGGAATCCTCTTTAATGTCAGGAACAGTCTCACCTTCATTGGCTTCCAATTTTCTTCTTTTATTTTCCTCTTCAATATCTTCTTTGAAAGCTTCGAATAAATCCTTTTCCCATTGTGGTAAGTCAGATTTGATACTATCGTAAAGTGAAGAGGCCTCGTATTTTAATTTTTCACCAGCAATGTTTCTGTTTAAAAAATTAAAAATCTTAGCCTTAAATTTTTTAATATTCGTAGTGTTGTCTAGCTCTAACTTTTCTTGTAATGATTCTTCTTCGAAATCTTCAGAAGTTTGATCCTTCTCCAATATGTCATAATCATAGGGTTCAAAAGTAGCTATACTTTTCTGAAATCTTTCTAACTTATCTCGATTAGAGGCTTTAGCCAAATCTTTCCATACCTCTTGAAAACTCTTATTATCATGATTTTCTACAATGCTCAAAGAAACATAAATATCTTCTTTTTGAATACTTTTGTTTACAGCAGCTTCACATACTTTTAATCTTCGATGGGCTTCCTCAAACGTTTGCTTACTTTTTAATTTTAGATAAAAAGTACCACCTCCATTGTAAAATTTTTCAGTGCCATCAAAATTATATTCTACCCATTGTTGAGTAAATGCACTTAACATTTGAACAAAAATGGAACGCGCCCTTAATACACGAGCCGCTTTTTGAGACTTGACGTTAAATATAAACTCTTGGATTCCTGAAATATCTCCTTTTATAAAAAATTTGAATGTAGTACTGATATTGATATCCTTTGTATTCATTAGCTCTTTGTTCAGTTATTTGAAAAAGACTTAGTGTAAAAACCTATCCTCTCGATAAGTAATTTAACCCTTCATTAAATTATTTGTATTGTAAATTTGAATAGTTTCCTCAGAAGTGAAAAGGTTGCGGAAAAGAAAAATGGATTTAAGAGCACTTATCTTTAAAATCAAATGTAAATAATGAAATCTAAAATACAAAATAAAAAAAGTAATAATACCCACAAAAATAACTACACCAACAGCGCCTTAATAAACTTTACAATGACCTTGACTATCGTGACGTCTGGCAGGTTAGCATCACTTTTTTTGGACATATCTTCGATGTCCACTTGCTCAATACCCGCTATATTTTCG
>JBCCJE010000518.1:0-4645 GCA_039027925.1 Bacteroidota bacterium | reverse complement strand
TTGTTATTCCTCCAATACAATCTGCTTTTAATGAATTAACCATTAAAAGAAAAGTGATTATTGATAATACTGTTTTCATATTTTATTTTTTTAATTGTGTGGAACACCCAGGTTTGTATCATTTATTGAGCCAGCACCATGCTGAAAATTACCCCCAACCCATCACGGCTCAATGAGTGATACAAACAGGTTGAACGAAGCCACGTTAGGTATTTATAGTGCGATTTGCAAAAATTAAATCAGTAAAAGTGACCACCTCATATTAAAGAATGGTAAAATACAAAAAGAAAAAACACGAAAAAAATAATACCGTCATTTTATGTGTTTTTCTCAAAAAAGTAATGCTTAGCCTTTTGCTTTAAGTGTTGACATTAACCCTAGATTGTCGAAGTGTTCATAGCAACACCTCACCCACCCAAAAAAAATAATCTGAACCGTAAGCTTAATAAGCTCTAAAATGTTGGGGGGCTTTTCCAATAGGATCAAACACGGGAGTAGATTTTGGAATATATCTCAAAAGTACGAGAGCCTTTTATTGACAAAAAGGACATCAATCTGGATGATTACCCGCCAATTGCTCCAAGCGATCTTTCCAATAAAAAGGGCTAACAAAAGGTAGTTGATGGTTTAAAGAGTAGATGATACATAAACTGGTCATTAGATAAGACCAAAGCGTTGAGTTAGTGGGGAAAAGGTAATAGTTTCTGTTTTCCAACCCCTACCCTGAACTTTCTTATTTTCCTTTGAGAACGAGTTGGTCAACATATTCCTCCCAATATCTTGTATATGGAATTTTAAAGAAAAATCCATTTGGGGTTATGATTATTTTAGTAGGGTACTCCTTTACCTCTAGTTCTTCGATAATGGATTGATCCACCTCTAAAACGGAAAAAGTATATCCTTTTCTGGACATGAACTTGTCTAGGTTTCTAGAATTATAAGATAGGGTAAAAAGGCTAACATCATTCTTTTCTTTTTCGTGAAAAGATTGCAGGCTTGGCATTTCTTTGACACACGGAACGCACCAAGTTCCATTATCAGCCTTTAATCTTAGACACCAGTTATTCGTAATTTATATACTTTTTCCAAGAGAGCAATTTCGTGTCCATATCCCATTCCGTGGATAAACTCCTTAGGAACTCCATTTTTTTCAAATTCTTTTTTTGATGCCTTGTAATCATCCTGCACTTTATCTGATTGCTGTGCCAAAAAATTAGAAAGATATTTTTCTGCTACGCTTTTTTTATTATGCATCAAAAGATATTGAACAGTATCTATAGAGTTGCCTAATTCAAAATTACCTTTTTCTATTTCGTCAATAACTAATTCTGAGTTTTGTAAATCGTTGAAAATATCAATGAGGATTTCCCTTGTTGCTTTCGGGATAATAAATAAGGCATTTTCAAATTCTTCACTATTGGCAAGATTCCAAAATAGGTTTCCACTTTCACCATTGATTATAGTACCAAAATTCTTTCCTATCATTATTTTACTCCAATAGTTCAATAGTGGATTATTTTTTGAGAATTTCTTGATTTCTTTTGATTCTACGTAGAATTCAGCAGACAACTCAACATATTCTCCTGCAACATTATAACGGCTAGAAGAAAACTTTATAAATAGGAAATACTTTTTGTCAGCGCTTTCTAATTTGAGTTTGTGTTGACTCGGAAAATATTTGAACCCAATAATCGCTAAGTCATTTGCAATTTTCGCACAAAATCTATCATATATATCTCGGGGCTTTTCTGCATTATTATTATAAAGATGTCTTTTCGCAGCTCGTTTTTTATTTTTCAACATATACGCTTTGAAACCTTCTATGCTTTTAAGCCACTTCATTCTTTCTTTTTTTGTTAATCTATTAGCCTAGTTCATACTAATGCTACTTCATCTCGAATTGTAGTATTTCGAGAAATTATTTGAAAAATTTGGATGGATTTTAGGTTATCTTCAATTTAGAGCTCAGAGTATGTCTCGACCTTACCTAAAAAAATAGCTATGCGAAATTTGGGTAGATTATTTATTTCTTGCTCCTTTTACTTCTTGATCTCCTAGTAAGAAATCTTATGATCCGCAACTGGGCTAGTAGTCATTTTTTTAAGTGGCGGTGAAAACTGCGTCAACTTAATTCCTTTCACGGCAGCCTTATATTCTTCAATCGTCGGCGTCCTTCCAAGGATAGCAGCAAGTACTACCACGGGAGTAGAGGCCAAGAGTGATTCTCCTTTTTTACGATCGGTATCCGCTACTACCCGCCCTTGGAACAAACGAGTGGAAGTTGCCATGACTGTATCTCCTTTTTCGGCTTTCTCTTGATTACCCATACAAAGATTACAACCCGGTCGCTCTAAGTACAAAATATTATCGTACTCAGTACGGGCAGAAGTTTTTGGGGCAGCGTCGTTAAATTCAAAACCCGAGTACTTTTGTAGCATCTCCCAATCTCCTTCTTCTTTAAGTTCTTCGATGATATTGTAGGTGGGTGCGGTGACTACGAGTGGTGCTTTAAATTCTACTTTGCCGTAAAGTTCCTCCAGGTTTCTGAGCATTTTAGAAACAATCTTGATGTCGCCCTTGTGCACCATACACGATCCTACAAAACCTAAGTCCACATCTTTTTCACCTCCATAAAAAGAAAGTTCTCTAATGGTATCGTGGGTATATCGCTTGGAGACATCTTCGTTGTGCACATCGGGATCAGCAATCATGGGTTCGTCTATAATATTCAAATCTACTTCAAACTCAGCGTAATATTTAGCATTATCATCGGGTGCTAAGGCAGGTTTTTCACCTGATCTAATCTCGTCTATGCGTTGATTGGCTTTATCAATAAGGCCTTGGAGTACCTGTTTTTCGTTGTCCATTCCTTTTTCAATCATGATTTTGATTCGACTCTTAGCTATCTCCAATGACTGAATGAGAGTTTCATCCTGTGAAATACAGATCGACGCCTTGGCTTTCATCTCGGCCGTCCAATCAGTAAAGGTAAAAGCCTGATCGGCTAGCAAAGTCCCAATGTGAACTTCAATAATCCTTCCCTGAAATACATTCTCTCCTTTAAACTTTTTAAGCATTTGAGCTTGGGTAGCGTGCACGACATCCCGAAAATCCATATGATCTTTCATTTCACCTTTGAAGGTTACTTTGACGGATTCTGGAATGGGCATGGACGCCTCACCCGTTGCCAATGCCAAGGCAACTGTTCCCGAATCGGCACCAAAAGCGACTCCTTTTGACATTCTAGTATGAGAGTCTCCACCAATAATAATTGCCCAATCATCAATGGTTATATCATTGAGTACTTTATGGATAACGTCGGTCAGAGGATGATATACCCCCCGAGGATCACGACCAGTAATCAACCCAAAATCGTTCATAAATCTCATCAACCTGGGAGTATTCGCCTGTGCTTTTATATCCCACACCGAAGCAGTATGGCAGCCCGACTGATAGCCAGCATCAACAATGGGCGAGATTACCGTAGCCGCCATCATCTCCAATTCTTGTGAAGTCATCAATCCAGTAGTATCCTGCGATCCGACAATATTCACTTCGGCACGGACGTAAGAACCAGCGTGCAGCGTAGCCCCCGAAGTACCAACGGCATTTTTGTTAAATATTTTTTCTACGGCGGTAAGCCCCTGTCCTTCGTGAGAAATTTCTTTGGATGGAGCGTAAACAGGAGGCACCTCTATACCAAGCGTCTTGGCGGCGAAGGCTTGTAATTTTTTTCCAAAAACAACAGCATAAGAACCTTTCGCTCTGATAAACTCCATTTTTTGTGGAGTAAGCGAGGAAGAAATGTCGAGCAACTCCTTGCCGTCTTTATCATAGAGTTTTTTCGTCTTAGTATTAATCGTTAAGAGCGTTCCAGTGTCAACGGAGTACGTCTGTTTTAAAATAGGCTCTCCCTCGTCATCAACAATCAAGTTGCCTTCCTCATCAAACTGTTTTACCCAGTTTTTCAAATCTACTCCGATACCTCCCGTAACGCCAACAGTAGTTAAAAAAATAGGAGAAATCCCATTCGTACCCGCTACGATGGGGGCAATGTTAATAAATGGAACATATGGACTTGCTTGTTTTCCAATCCAAAGTGCTACGTTATTAACACCCGACATTCTCGATGATCCTACCCCCATTGTTCCTTTTTCCGCCAACAGCATGACTCTTCTATCAGGATGGGCATCTTTTAGTGCCAGTAGTTCTTTTTGTCGTACTTCATCAAATTCGAACATACATTGACCGTGGAGTTCACGATCCGAACGGGAGTGTGCTTCTTTACCCGGAGATAATAAATCGGTAGAAATATCTCCGATCCCCGCTACGTAGGTGACTACTTTGATTTCTTCTTCTACTGGTGGTAGTTTGGTAAAAAACTCCGCTTGCGCATAACTTTCTATAATATCTTTCGCAATTTCACTATCATTCTTATAAGCCTCTTCCAAGCGTTCCATGTCCGCTTCGTAGAGAAATACTTGGGTTTTGAGTACCTTTGCCGCTGCTTTCGCAATGGCTTCATCATCGCCCAAAGCTAAATCTAACAATACTTTGACGGAGGGGCCGCCTTTCATGTGAGACAACTGCTCGAAGGCAAATGCGGGAGAAATCTCCTCCACTTCAGCGTCGCCAATTATAATTT
>JBCCJE010000517.1:0-4645 GCA_039027925.1 Bacteroidota bacterium | reverse complement strand
TGAAAACCCAAGAGGATTGGAATGACAAAAATAATTTGAAATTTATTTTGAAATATGCAGACGATACCGATTCGGAATTATTCAATTACATGTTGGAAAATAAAGCTGCTTTTGAAAAAGAATTAGGCGCAGCAAAAATTGCGGGGAAAATTGAAAACTTGATTTATCAAAAAATTTACGACGAGGAGCGAAATGCAGATTTAGAAAAACTAGAACAACTTTTCAACAAGGTATATCCTCCCAAACAAGCAGCGCAGGCCATTGCAAGATTTAAGGTCAACTATTATTTGGAAAAAAGATCAAGCAAGAAGTACGCAGAAGCCGCTATTGATTTCTATAAAAAATTTCCCGCACAGCATCCGAGTGAACTGACAGATGTGGCTTATAATTTTTACGAATTGGATGTGAGCAAAAAGAAATATCTCAAGCAAGGATTGAAATGGACAAAGTCCGCCATTGAAGAAGATCCTAGTTACTTCAACTACGAGACTCTCGGTGCTGTTTATTACCGAATGAAAAAGAAAAAGAAAGCTAGAAAAGCATTGATGAAGGCCATTGAATTGGCTAAAGCACAAAATGAGGATTTCTCCGAGACGCAACAGTTGTTGGATAAGGTGAATGGGAAATGAGGTTTTCTTGCTAAATATCCAATATCTTCTCATCCCAAATCTCGTCTTCTGCATCTTTAAATTCTTGTCTGACTTTTTCGTTGCCCAAAAAAAATAATCCTAAAATTAAGAGCATATAAACCGTTACGGTCAGTCCAGTTTCTAACCAAAAGTCAGAGCTATGAATGGTTCTAAATGAAAAAACTTCATATACGACATAACTCCATCCCATAAAATTGAATGCAAATAAAACGACTGCCATTTTGCTAAACCATTGCACTTTGCCTAAAAGTCCTCCACCGATCAATAGGTGAGCTACCCCTAGGCAAAAAAAGAAAACATTGCTCATGCTTAAATTTAGTTCGTAAGGTTCTACCGCATAAAGGTAATACCAATCTTTATAAATATTGAGCATCGAAAAAAAGGTGATAAATACTCCCACTCCGATAAAAATTAATCCTAGTGTGCCGTGTAAATGCAATCTATTTTTCATCTAAAAATTTTAGGCGAGATCAGCTAATTCCATCCATCGTATTTCTTTTTCTTCGATTTCGTTTTTTACATCTCCTAGTTCAATGGAAAGTTTTTGAATAGCTTCGGCAGTCAGTTCTGGATTATTGAACTTCTTGGTAATTTCAGTTTTTCGATCTTCGAGTTTTTCGATTTGTTTTTCGAGTCGGTTGTGTTCTTTGCGCTCTTCGTAGGTTAGTTTTGGTTGATCCGAGGTAGATTTTTGAATTGACGGAGTGGCTTTCTTTTGTTTTTCTTTTTCCAATTTTTTGGCTTCCTCTTGCTCCCGTTTTTGGACAATGCGGTACTCGGAGTACCGACCGTTGTAGTCTCTGATTTTTCCTTCTCCTTCAAATATGAAAAGATGATCCACAATTTTATCCATAAAAAATCTATCGTGTGTGACCACCAAGAGGCATCCCGGAAAATCCATCAGGAAATCTTCAAGTACATTGAGGGTGATAATATCGAGATCGTTGGTAGGCTCATCCAAAATGAGGAAGTTGGGATTTTCCATCAGTACCGTCAACAAATACAATCGGCGGCGCTCTCCTCCGCTGAGTTGAGAAACATAAACTTGCTGGTGTTTTCGATCAAATAAAAATCGCTCCAGCAACTGCTCAGCGGTCAGCTTCCGACCTTTTTCTAATGGAATGTACTCCGCCACTTCTCTCACTACGTCAACTACTCTTTTGTCATTTTCCATTGAAATTCCATCTTGCGTGTAGTGCCCAAAGATGACCGTGCCTCCGATAATCACCTTACCTGCATCGGGGCGTAATTCTTTTGTTAGAATTTTTAGTAAGGTGGATTTGCCCGAGCCGTTGGGGCCGACGATACCTACCTTTTCTCCTTTTTTAAATTTGTAGGCAAAATTATCTATCAACTTCAGATCGCCGTAGCTTTTGGAAATATAATTCGCTTCGAGGATTTTACTCCCAAGGCGACTTCCCTTCATGTCTATCTGAATTTTGTCCTTCGCAATTTTCTGGGTGGCCTTTTCTTCTATTTTGTAAAAGGTATCAATCCTCGATTTTGCCTTAGTTCCTCTGGCTTTGGGTTGCCGACGCATCCATTCTAATTCTTTGGTAAGTAGCTTTTTTGTTTTGTCCAGTACGACTGCTTGGTTATCTTCTCGTTCCGATTTTTTTTCCAAAAAATCAGAGTACGAACCTTTGTACTTATAAAGTACTCCACTGTCTAGCTCAATGATGTTGTTGCACACACGCTCCAAAAAATACCTATCGTGCGTCACCATAAAAATAGTCAGGTTGGGGAGTTGTAGATATTCCTCCAACCATTCGATCATATCCAAGTCCAAATGGTTGGTAGGCTCATCAAAGATCAAAAATTCAGGTTCATCAATAAGGATTTTTGCTAATGCGAGTCGCTTGCGTTGTCCACCCGAGAGGTGAGCAACTCTTTGATCCAGTTGAGTGATTTTTAGTTTACTCAAAATTTCTTCAATGCGTGCTTTAAAATCCCACGCTTTCAAGCTATCCATCTGCTCGATAGCTATTTGCATTGCCTTTTCGTTTTCGGGTTGTAACAATGCTTTTTCGTAATTTCGTGTAGCTTGGACACTTGGATTTTTGGATTCAAAAACGGCTTCCAAAACCGTGTGTCCCTCCCTAAAGTTTGGCTCTTGCTGCAAGTATCCGATTTTGACATCCTTTCGGTATTGTACTTTTGGGTTAACCCCTTCTGCTGGTTCAGTACCCGCAATGATCTTTAGGAGGGTTGTTTTACCTGCTCCATTTTTTGCCACTAAAGCGATCTTATCTCCTTTGTTCATTTGAAAAGAGATATTTTCAAAAAGTGTTTTATCACCAAAGGATTTTGAAACATTTTCGAGAGTCAGGTAATTCATTTTTTGGATTAGACTTTTTTCAACTGAATAATAATTTGCCAAGTAGTCCTATACCACCTACACCAAAAAAGCGGAAGTTTTTAGGAAAACTTCCGCTTACTCAGCTTTTTGGGGCTTAGCTCTTTTAATTTAGGTTTTTTATCTCTCACTCTAAGAGTGTTGTTTTTCCAAAGATAGGAAAAATTCGGAGAGAACAACTACCTAAACTTGATTATTCACTTTTCTTCTCTCCTTCTGGCAACGGCTTTCCATTTTCTATCTCTAGTTTTTTCTCTGCGCCTAAGTATTGCGGTAAATCCATACCTGCCATATTGAATAGATCATTCATCGGAGGTACGGACTTGTAAAGTCCCGAGACGAACTTTGAAGTAGCGTTACCTTCACCCTCGCCGCTATTGCCATTTTCCCAAACGGTCACCTTATCAATCTTAATACCCTTAATGGCCTCCACTTGGGTTTTGACTAGATCCTCTAATTTGTCAGCAATAATCATCAAGACGGCATCCCGTGAATTACCATTGGTAGCGCTCACGATTTCTTTAAAACCCTCTGCCTGTCGGTTAAGAATTTCGAGCATACCTTTTGCTTCCGCTTCCTTCTCTAAATAGATAGCATCGGCGTTACCCTTGGCAATTCTTCGGATTCTTTCCGCTTCTGCCTCGGCGTCAATTTCTGCTTTCCTTTTTGCAATTTCGGCCTTAACGATTTCGTCGGCTTGTGCCGTTGCCATTTCCTTGGCTGCCCTTGCTTCCTCTGCTTCTTTTTCTGCGAGGTATGCTTCTTCTAGTGCCTTTGCTGCTTGAATCTTTTCGGAGGCGGTTGCTAGTTTTAAGTATTCTGCTTCTTTTTGCCGACGCTCTGCGTTGGATTCTGCAATTTTGATAGCGGCAATGTTTGCCCCTTCAATGGACTTCGCCTCGGCTTCAGATTCTCCAACTTTGGCAATGGCATCTGCATTCGAAACTTGAATTCTTTGATCTTTTCTAGCGTTGGCCTCACCGATAGATCCATCTCTATTTTTTTCGGCGACACTCATCTTGGCGTCGTTGATGGCTTTAGCTGCTGCTTCCTTACCCAATGCTTCGATGTAGCCCGACTCGTCTTGAATATCCGTGACGTTGACGTTGATGAGTTGCAATCCGATTTTCTTTAATTCTGCTCCTACGTTGCTCGATACGTTGGTCAAGAATTTATCTCTATCCGAATTGATTTCCTCAATGTCCATAGTAGCGACAACCAAACGCAACTGCCCCAAAATAATATCTTTTGCAATGTCTCGGACTTGCATCGTCTCTTTTCCGAGGAGACGCTCGGCAGCATTTTGCATAATGCCTTCTTCCGTAGAAATACCCACCGTAAATCGAGAAGGCACGTCCACACGAATGTTTTGTTTACTCAGCGCACTTTTTAAATCTACGTCAATGGAAATTGGAGACAAATCCAAGTACTCATAATCTTGGATAACGGGCCAGACAAATTCGGCACCCCCAGCAATACACTTTGCGGAGCCCTGTCCCGTACGACCATAAATAACTAGGATTTTATCCGAAGGACATCTTCTATATCTGGAAATAAAAAATAGAAGCATCAAGAAGATTAAACTAATAAATGCGGATACAATAATAATGAATGATTCACCCATGATAATTAAAAATTT
>JBCCJE010000516.1:0-4662 GCA_039027925.1 Bacteroidota bacterium | reverse complement strand
CATTTCTGATGATCTTACTATCATGTACTTGGACATCGGTTATTTTTTTTCGGAGGGCTGTTTTTTCAAAGTATTGTTGGAAGGTATGCACCTCAGGTAGTTCTGGCATAAGCTATTTTATTTTGGAAAAATCGTTATTGCTAGGAAGTGAGAACAGAAACAAGACCCAAATTTTTATCGTTAGCTTCTCTTAATTCTCAATTCTCAATTCTCAATTCTCAATTCAATAAAAAGTATATTGAAAATCTATAATTTCTTCTTTAACACCATTCCACTTTTTTCGTTTTCTGATGAGTCTATTTTTTTTATAAATTTTAGTAATCACGAGCTGGCCATCATCAAAGACTTCTGTCCATAGTTTTCCATTTTGGTAGCGATAAGTGGTTGTTTCGAGATGTCCGTTGAGGTGATCCACTTTTTTTTCTAAAAGTTTTCCTTGCTTATCGTACGTGAAAGTGATCAGATTATTGAGTTTGCCTCGATAGTCAAATTCTTTGATTTGCTTTAAATTTTTCGAGTTCCCTACGTATTCGTATTGCGTTTTTTTAGCATCGGGTTTTACCTGCTGATCTCTTACGTTCCAATGGTTAAAAAGCGTTTCAGTCTTTAATCTTTTTTTACGATCATACGCAAATACCGTCCGCTCAAAAATCTGGTATTTATAATCTGTATCGTAGTTGGCTATGAAAGTTTTCAGCTCTAGCAAGTCATCGCCTTTGAGGTGATAATGAAATTTTTTGTACCGACTATCTTTAAATTCGATCTCCTCCACGAAGTAATTTTTCTTGTAGGCATAGTTTGCAATAGTATTGTTATAACCGTACGCTACTTGCTTCATCGTCATTCTCCCCAGTCGGTCATAATCAATTTTAGCAATGGTACCAGGATATCCCTTTTGACCTGCTTCTTGATAACTCACCAGATTTCCCTGTCGATCAAAGCGATACATCATTCCTTTTTTAGCCGTTTTATTGCCATTGAGTTGTACCCATTCCGTAATCAATTTAACTTTCGGTAGCGGTGCTCGTTCAAACTCTTGACTAATAACTAAGCACGGAAAACCACCCATTATCATCAAAAAAATGAAGAGTTTGTAGGAAAAATAAAATCGAAAAATTCGTGCACCCCTTTTCATCATTTTAAAAGTTTGACAGTCACCCGTAAATTTATTCTGGCACGCCTAACACCATCGTCCCTTTTTGATTCCCAATACTTACCTCAAATTCGCCCGGCTCGGTGATCCATTCATTGTCCAACCCGATAAAAGCAAGGTCTTTAGCAGTGATAGAGAAAGTAACTTTCTTTGATTCGCCTGTCCGCAAATTGATTTTATCAAAACCTCTCAACCGCTTCACGGATGGCGTGATGGAAGCTACTTTATCCGCAATGTATAATTGCACTACTTCGCTCCCTGCTACCGCTCCTGTATTTTTGACCTCAACGGAAATCTCTACTGGATTTTCAAAGTCAAATTGCTGGGGCATGCCTAGGTTGGAATACTCAAAACTAGTATAGCTCAAACCGTGACCAAATTCATACTGTGGATCAAAGGCATTCATACTAAAATCCTTTTTGACCAGATCCGTACCTCGATGATCATAAGGCACTAGGGTATTATCAAATTTGGGATAAGTGAAAGGTAACTTACCACTCGGATTGGCCTCTCCTAACAATAAATTGGCAAATGCAACGCCCCCTTCATCTCCCGGCAGCATGGCATTGAAGATAGCGTCACACAGCGGTTCCACTTCGTTGAACAGCCGCGGACGACCGCCCACCATAACCAAGATAACGGGTTTACCAGCCTTAGCAACTGCCTTGACCAAATCTCTCTGAGCCTGCGGCAAAAGCAAAAAATCAATGTCACCAACTTTTTCGGTGTAGGGCATTTCCCCTAAACAAACCACCACGGCATCGGTAGTCTTCGCCACGGTTGCTGCCTTGCGGATATTGATCGCTTCTTCTATCGAAGTACCCTCCACGTATTTCACCTTATCTTTTCCCAATTTATCCTCTAAGGCGGCTAAAATGGTTTTCTTTTCGGAGGAATGGTATTGCAAATCAGTACCCTGCCACGTCCGACTCCACCCGCCGTTGATAGCTAAAATGGAGTTAGCCGTAGGCCCAGTCACGAGAAGTTTTGTATTAGGATTTAAAGGTAGCGTGGCGTTTTCATTTTTTAATAACACTATACTTGCGGTAGCTGCTTCGAGGCTGGCTTGTGTGTGTTCGGGCGAAGCAAACTTTGGATAGCCATCTTTCGGCGTAGTAGGATTTTCAAAAAGTCCTAACTGCACTTTTAATCGAATTATCCTTTCCACGGCTTCGTCAATTCTACTCAAGGGCACTTCTCCCTCTTCGACCAATTCTTTTAGTAGTACGGGAAATTCCAAATCCACAGGCACCATGCTCATATCTATTCCTGCGTTGATCGCAATTTTGACGGCTTCTTTGTAATCCTTCGCAATCCTGTGTCGCTCAAAAAGATAACGAATATCCTCCCAGTCAGAAACTGCCAACCCCGTAAAGCCCAACTCATTTCTCAGTAAATCTATCAAGATCTTAGGGTTAGCGTGTACAGGGATTCCGTTCATTTCCCCAGAGTTGATCATAATGGTAGCTGCCCCCATGTCCACCGCTGCCTTAAAGGTAGGCAAGTAATATTCTCTCAACTGACGTTCAGGAATCAGGGCTTGAGTTCGATCTTTGCCAGATCGAGGCCCGCTGTATCCGATGAAATGTTTCATACAGGCAGCCACTTTGTTGGGATCATTGATATCATCTCCTTGGTAGCCTTCGATCATGGCCGTTCCCATTGCCGTTGCTAAGACAGGATCTTCGCCGAAGGTTTCCCAAAATCTAGGCCAGCGCACCTCTCGCCCGATGTCGAGTACGGGGGAGAAATTCCAAGGAATAGCAGATGCTCGGCATTCGTAGGCCGTAATGGCTCCAGTAGTTTTTGCGTAGTCAGGATTCCATGTAGCGGCGAGATTGATTTGTTGGGGAAATAAAGTCCCATCAGTCGTGTAGTTCATCCCGTGGATAGCATCAATTCCGTAGAGTACCGGAATACCCGTAGGTTTTTCTTTGGTAGCTATGGCTTGGATACGGCCAATGATGTTGTGCCATTCCGCTCTCGTAAAGGCATGTTTTCCAATATTGAGTATAGAACCTACCCGAAAGTCAACTAGCACCTTCCTTAGTTTTTCTTCATCCAACTCGTGTGGCTCTTTCAGTTGGTAAGGCTCGCCCACCGATAGCATATCTATGGATAGTTGGGTCATCTCCCCTACCTTATCTATCAATTCCATTTTTGACATGATGGCTTTTACCCGAGCGTTCACTTCCTCGTTGGTCATACGGGAAGGAATCTGTGGTACGGTTTTGCTTCCTTCGCCATCTTTTTCATTTTTACAACTAAAAAAAGAAAGTAAAAGAAATAAAGTCAAAGGTGTCAGCATGGTTGAAATTCTCATCGTTCTAAATAGTTGTATTTTGTTTGTTATAAAATTTTATCTTGTCGGAGTTAAAGCCTAATTGGTTTTGATTTTTTTAAGAAAATTCTCCCCTACCCTATTTTTTTATCCAAACGTTTTGAAAAAAAGATTACTGATCTACTACTTCGTAAACCTTTTGCGCCACGTAGGTATAAGCCACATCGCGATTAGCCCATTCACTTATGGCTTTGCCGTTTTTGGGGAGTGCTTGCAATTTTCCCAGAGGCAGTCGCTCCCACTTACAAGTTCTGATAATCACGGGAATCACTCGGCAAGTACCTTCCTTCACTCGTTCCATTGACCGCTCCAATTCTTTTTCGTAACAATAAGTAGAGGCAATAAAATCGGTACTGATTAGCAACAGGACAATGTCCGCCGACTCCAAGGCATTGTTGATTTCATCGTCCCAATAATCTCCTGCTTGAATGTCTCGATCATCCCAAATTTCAATTTCCTGCATGCGGACTAATGGAATCAAGTGCTTCTTTAATTCATCTTTAAAATCTTCGTCACGGTGAGAATAGGAAAGAAATACTTTTTTCATAATTTATTTTTGAGGTTAATATTTTTTCCAAATATAGAATTTTATTCGAAATTCGAGCATTCAAAATATTCTGCTCATCGCAATACGTGCTCATGCAAAAAATCTTACTACCCTTGCTCTCCCTTATTCCTTTTTTTCTATTTGGTCAAAATGGTCATATCGTAGCTTTGGGCGGCAGAAGTAATGCCGTCGCCAATGCCTCGGTAGCTTTTCACGACATCAATAGTACTTTAAGTAATCAGGCAGGCTTAGCGAAGATAACACAAAGTGGATTCGTACTAGCTTCGGAACAGCGTTTTTTGCTGACCGAATTAAGTAGCGTTGGGGCAGGTTTTGCCTTACCCACCTCATCGGGTACGTTTGGACTAAGTGTACAATATTTTGGGTCTGAAAGTTATAACGAATCAAAAATTGGCTTGGCATACGGCAGAAAACTCGCCGAAAATTTTTCCCTCGGCGTGCAGTTTGATGTGTTGAATACTAGGATAGCCGAAAACGGAAGTAAATTGTTATACACTTTTGAAGTAGGGCTTCAATATGAGCTTATCGAAAATGTACTCATCGGAATTCATATTTTTAATCCCGTTCGTTTAGAGATTATTGAAGCCCATATCGGGGTTT
>JBCCJE010000515.1:0-4677 GCA_039027925.1 Bacteroidota bacterium | reverse complement strand
CAAAATTCCGCAACACTCTCCTTACAAAGGGTTTGTGGGATAAAACCGTACAATGCAGGTACAATGTTAGAAAACTTCTGTGGGCGATCTATTTTGAGGTAGCCGCTTTTTTTATCTACTTCGTATTTTACGGTATCCGACGGAATGACCTCAATAAAAGATGCCACTATCTTGGGGGCATCTTGACCAATCTCGATACCGTGCCAAGGATGCGACTTGTACCGCAAGCCCAACATTTTCCAGATTTTTTCAAATGCTTGTTTCATATCAATTTTTTTTCAACATTATTATTTCAAAGATACGATAGTTTGATGAAGTTGTTAATAAGATTTAGCTGTATTGTGATCGAGCACCAACGCGTACTACCTTCTCCCTCCTCCCTATTCCCTCCTCTCTAAGTAGCCCATCATTTTCCACCTTCATCCACCAATTAAGTTTCTGAGCAAAAACATTTAGCTTTCCCATGAGGTTTCAATAAGAAAAGCCCTTGGATAACAACAATAAATACGTGGTAGGAATTGATGGCTGCAAATATGGCTGGGTAGCGGTAATGATCAATGCCGACAAGCAACTTCAAGTATCCAAACATCGAACTTTTGATGCCGTCATCAGCACTTATCCTGCTGCTGAATATTATTTAACAGATATGGTTATCGGTTTGGCGGACGAGCACCATTTGCGAACGCTAGAAAAATTAGCTAGGGAAAAACTAAAGCCGCACCGTACTTCTACCGTTTTTACGCCACCGTGTAGAGCGGCTGTTTATGAGAAAGATTACGAATCTGCCAAGCAAAAAAACAAGGTACTTACGCAAAAAAGTATTTCTATCCAAGCGTGGAATATCGTTCCTAAAATTATAGAAGTGGATCAATTTTTACAGCACCACGCCGAGTACAAAAAAATAATCATCGAGGCGCATCCCGAAGTTTGTTTCGCTAGTTTGAATCAGGGCTCTCCTATGTTTTTTAAAAAAAATATCGAAGATGGCGAGCAGGAGAGAACGCTACTTTTCAAAAAAGTATTCCCCGAAGCCTATGACTTTTTTAAGGAGCACAAAAATTATTTTTTGAAAAAGGACGTAAAGCCTGACGATTTTTTGGATGCGTTGTGCTTGGCAGTTACGGGTCACTTCGGTACGCAGCGAGGATTGAGTTTTATCCGAGATGAAAATCATCAATGGGATAGCATGGGATTAGAAATTAGAATGGCGTACGTTTTACTTTAAGATAGAATGATAATATTCAATGGCAATGGCAATATTCAATGGCAATGGCAATAATCAATAGCAATGACAATGACAACGACAATAGCAATGAAAATGCTCAATGACAATTCAGCAGTCCTATCAGAAAAGTATGAATACAGGCGAGTACACCATCCAATCATTGAGTTCTCGGAACAAACCATCTAATAGCCTCTTAATTAGCGAAGCGACACCATTCCGCAGTTAATCATACAGCAAGTACTTTCCCCGAATCTTCTTAAACGCCTCCAAATCATTCTGCCAACTATCCCTAATTTCCTCTTCGCTTCTTCCTTTGATGATTTGCCAACGGAGGGTAGCACTCCCCGCCAATTTATCGAAGAATTTATTTTCCAAAAAGAAGTTTGATTTGTCCTCAAAGTTTTCGTAAAAGTGTAGGAGGTACCTCAGGTTGATTTGCCCTATGGTTTTAAATTCCTCTAGCGGTAGGACGGTCAGATCAAAACCGTGACAAGTTTGATTTTCAAATTTAGGGTATTTGGCCCCCGCTCTGGATATGGGCGTAAAGGAAAAATCTCCCTGCTTAAAATCAGGATGCCCGTAAATTTGAAATTGCTTGGTCGTTCCCCTACCTGCGCTGACGGTTGTCCCTTCAAAAAAACAAAGCGAGGGATATAAATAAACCGAACGGATATTCGGCAAATTAGGCGAGGGCTTAATGGGAATTTCGTAAAAGGTCTGATGATCGTAATTTTTGTTTCGAATCACTTTTAGAACACACTTGATTCCATTTTTCAGCCAGCCCTCGCCGTTGACCATCTGGGCATATTCTCCCACCGTCATCCCGTGAACTACGGGTACCGGATGCAATCCGATAAAAGATTCGTAGCCATTTTTCATCACTGGACCATCCACGTAGTGCCCGTTGGGATTGGGGCGATCTAGCACCACAAAATCCACGGCGTACTCCGCACACGCCTCCATGACGTAGGACATCGTGGAAATGTAGGTATAAAACCTTGCCCCCACATCTTGAATATCAAAAACTACAACGTCAATCCCCGTTAAGTGCGCCTTCGTTGGTTTTCTGTTTTTTCCGTACAGCGAAATCAAGGGGATACCCGTTTTGGCATCTTTGCCATCTTTTACCTTTTCGCCAGCATCAGCCTCACCCCGAAAGCCGTGTTCGGGTGCAAAGATTTTTTTAATCAAAATACCACGTTGTAACAAGGTATCTACAAGGTGGGTATTTTCGAGCATCGAAGTTTGATTGACGACTAATGCTACTTGCTTTCCCTCTAGTAGCGGTAGATATTTCTCCATTTGCGCAGCGCCCACTTCGAGTGCTTCGGCATCCATTTTTTTATCAGGAGTATCGGTAGTTTTTTCTGAAGTTTCGGGAGCGGACTGCGAATTATTTTTTTTATCATCGCACTTGGACGCCAGTAAAAGGATAGCACAAAGAAAGAAAAGGAAGATTTTAATTTTTGAATACATAATGTTAATTTTGACGAAAGATAAGACGTAGAGCAATAATAAGGAATGGTTCAATAATAACTTTACATTTTCTACTTGTTCTTTTTCCTTTCTGCTGCGTTGAAAAGCCTCGGTGATGCCCCGCATCGCCTACGTTTTTCGCCTTGCATAAAGAAAAAATAACTGCGCACAAAATGTAAATTTATTAATGTACCATTCCTAAGGAATGTTTCCAAGGTAAATTTACTTCCTTTATTATTTTTTCTACACCAAAAAAACGCAGGGTCATTTTTTATTTTTTCTACCAAGGAAAACGTAAGTGACGCTGCGTTTTTGTTAAAAAAATGTAACTACTTAGCACCATGCTTTGAGAACCTCGTGGGTTAAGAAAGCGGGAATGTAAGTGTTCTTAAAGCCAAATTATGGAGCGTTTGTTGGCTTTAAGAACTTTTGCTTTACTTATTTGCTATCCCACGAAGTTCTCAAAGCATGGTGCTAAGCAGTTACAAAAAAATTATGAAAAAAAAATATGCCATTATAGATATTGAGACCACGGGCGGACGGGCTAGTCGAGAAAAAATAACGGAAATCGCCATCATCCTGCACGATGGCGAAAAGATCATTGACCAATGGGAAACCCTCCTCAATCCCGAGCGCACGATTCCCTACAATATCACTAAGATAACTGGTATCAACGACGAGATGGTACAGGATGCGCCTAAGTTTTACGAAGTAGCTAAAAAGGTCGTGGAAATGACCGAAGGCGCGATCTTCGTGGCTCACAATGTTCGCTTCGATTATGGATTCATCCGAGAAGAATTTAGGCGATTAGGATTTACTTTTATGCGCAAACAATTGTGTACAGTGCGGTTGAGTCGGAAGGCTTTTCCAGGATTGCGCTCCTACGCCCTCGGCAATTTGATTCGGCATTTTGGTATCAAAGTCAATGCTCGCCACCGTGCAATGGCCGATGCCGCCGCTACTACCGAACTGCTGGAGATGATTTTTCAAAAAGAAAAAAGTGAGGAACAAGTGTTGGATATGATTAATCTGGGAGTGAAAGAATCCAAACTTCCGATTAATATCACAATGGAAAAACTCCACGAACTTCCAGAAGAAACGGGCGTGTATTATTTTCACGATAGGAGTGGAAAAATAGTTTACGTAGGCAAAAGCATCAATATCAAAAAACGTGTGGTGGAACATTTTACCGCCAAAACCGATAAGGCCTACAAACTCCAAAAAATGGTACACGACATTTCCTACGAAATCACGGGGAGCGAGCTAGTGGCTTTACTTTTTGAATCCAACGAAATCAAGCGGTACCTACCCCCCATCAATCGTGCACAGAGAAGGCGTTTTTTTCCCTACGTCATTTTTGAATACGAAAATCAGGAGGGCTACCGATGCCTTAGCTACGCTAAAATCAATGCTAAGGAGAGAAAAAAAATCAATGTCCTGCGGGAACTTCCCAACCTTAATGCTGCTAGAGGACTGATGCGTCGGCTGATCGCAAGATTCGAATTGTGTCAAAGTCTCTGTGGTTTGGACAATACGGGTGGGGCCTGTTTTAATTATCATTTGCATAAGTGCCGAGGTGCTTGCCTCCAAAAAGAAGCCCCAGCCGACTACAACGAGCGGGTGGAAATGGTAGCGGATGCCATAAAAATTGATTTTGAGGAGGACTTTTTACTGGTGGACATAGGTAGAAACAATGAGGAAAAATCCATCATCCTAGTAGAGGATGGGCAGTATCGGGGATTCGGATACGTAAGCCTTGACGAACTCAACGATAGCGTAGAGTCGCTCAAAGATGCCATCAAACCCTTTCGTCACCATCCGGAAACGGTTCGTATCATTCACTCTTTTTTGTACAAGGAAAATAGTGGTTTGAAAAGGATTACTATTCCTTCGATGGAAGATTGAGGAACGGGGAAAAGGGAAGCGAAAGGAGAGAAGAGAAGAGAAAGGAGGGAAAGATGATTGGTGCGGGTGTT
>JBCCJE010000514.1:0-4688 GCA_039027925.1 Bacteroidota bacterium | reverse complement strand
GTATTTTCTTCCTTTCCTTTTTTAGCTTTTCTGTTCTTTTTGCCCAAAATTTTGAAGGCACCATCACCGTAAAGAATACCATTCCCAATACTGTCAACGCTACGTTTACCCTTAAAAATAAAATGGCAATGGTAGATGCTCGCCGTCACAACGGCGATATCAGATTGATTAGTAACAATGAGACAGGAGAAAAAATATCCATCTCTGAACACAATGGGGAAAAAATCGCAGTCGTAAAAAATGCCAACGATATGCAATACCGAAACCTGAATCAAGTCTATAAAAAAAGTAAAAATAGAGTCAATGCCGTAGAGGTCAAAATACTACGAGAGACTAAAGAAATCAATGGTTATAAATGCTACAAAGTGATTGCTAGTGATCGAAATTACCACGGCGAAGCGTGGATCACCAAAAAATTAGAAGTGAAACCGTATGATCTTTTTCCCATCTTAAAAGCGCAGCACCGCGCCATGCCGAGAGTTGCTAAGGCGTTGGAAAATAGTATGGACGGTTTTGTGATGGAGATGACTTTAAAAAATATAAAAACAAAAAAAGTGGATAAAATGAAAGTCATTGTCAATAAAAAAGAAATAGCAGACGACGTATTTGTGGTAGATACCCAAAAGGTAAAAGTATATAGCGAAGAGGAAGTAAGAGAATTGATGAAGGCCGCAAAAGGAAATCCTGAAGAAATGAAAAAAGCCCGTAATATTCTGACGCAAGTTCGATTGCAGTAATAGAGTCTTGAGATAAGTTTGTACCAAAAACACAGCAGCCAGTAGAAGATATCCTCTACTGGCTGCTGTATTTTTTTTAATAAAGCAGAAACTTCATCTTTTTTTAACTTTCCCAACCCCTCTAACATTTAATTTGGTGACAACGGCATCGCCTTTGTAAAATACACTACCTACGCCCGTGGATTTTATGGCAATTTCTTGCGAAGCGTAAACTTCCGTTTTGCCCACTCCACTAGCCCTCAAATCGAGTACCTTATTTTCCAAATCGTAAGCAGCTAGCCTTCCTACTCCACCGTTTTCGATGTCTGCTTTTTTTATTCTACCAGCCAAGGTGACATTCCCAACTGAATTGATATCTGCCTCTAGGTAGTCTGCCACTAACTCCAAATTTACTTTGCCGACACTTTTAATTCGTAATTCCAGATCATTGAGTTCGAGCCTACCCTCCGATTCGACATTCCCGACCCCTGCTATCTCCAGCCTTTCGATGTCCCGAATAGTTACGAAAATGTTCATTCTTTTTTTCTTTCTAAAATTAACTTTGTTTTGGGTATCAATGACTAGTTTCTTACCTCGGTTTTCTACGATTACGTACTGATGTAAATTATCATCCGTTTCGACTTCCACCTTTTCTTGCTCACCTTGTCTGATGTAAACGTGAAACACCCCATCCAATTCGAGCGAGGAAAATGAATCTACCTCATAATCAACTACGGTGACATTGCCACTTCCTGTTACCTTTTTTTGAGCAATTACTTGAATATGATTAAATACAACTAATACACCTAGCAGAGCCATAGCCAGGGGGGAATACTTCTTTTTCATTTTTGTAAGGTTTTAATATTTTCGAAAAGTTGCGAAGAGATGTGCTCGTAGTGATAATGACAATATCTACCTAACGATAGTTGGAAATGGAATATGATTTTTATCCCTTGGAAAAATATTTTCATCGAAAAAAAATAATCTTATAAGTAACTATTGCTCATTTTTAAGGTATTCTTTTCAACTAATCAACAGTTACTATTTTCCGCTGTAACAAACCAGTTCTGACCTTCGTCCTTGATTTGCCTTAGGTACTTTTAACAAGACATTAACATCTATCAAATGTTAAATTCCTAATTGGTTTGCAACTTATGATTTTGGAAGTTTGTCCTTAGGTACATGAGATAGAAGTGAGGAATTGAACTTGGATTGCGCTTCAACACTTGGATCAAATCTAGCTTTATAACACAACTTTTACAAGTCATCTCCAACCAAATATCAATGCGTATCCGTAGCATTATTTTGTTGGCTTTCAAAACGTAAAAAAATATGAAAAAACCACTATGCTTCTATCTCCTCGCATTTTTCACCATCGGATTTAGTTTTCGTGCCCAAGCAGACACAGCATTTATTTACGGCAAAGTTTCTACGTTTTTAGGAGATACCTACGTAGGGCAAATACGCTGGGGCGACGAGGAAGCCTTCTGGACAGATCGGTTCAACGCCAACAAGGTTTATAATGACAATATTGATTTCCTCTCCGACTCTGAAATCCTTCAGTTGAAAAAGGAAAAACAAATGTATAGTCTCGAAGAAAGAAAAGAGTGGAGTGACAACCAAATACAAAATGATAAAAGTGAATATACCTTTCTACATCAGTTCTCTTGTCAATTTGGGGAAATAAAAACCATGAAGTTGACCCGATGGCAAAAAGCCGAACTGATCCTCAGAGATGGATCAAAAGTGACCGTCTCTGGAACCAACACCAACGACATGAATATGCCCATCACCATCTACGACGGAGCGGGAGGAAAAATTAAAATTGAGTGGATGGAAATCAGCCAAATTGAGTTTTTGAAAGAACCTGGTCAGTTTAAGTCGGCCATTGGCGAACCGCTTTACGGAACGGTTTACACTTCTGATGGTCCCATATCGGGCACTATCGAATGGGATAGAGACGAAAGAGTGACCTCCGACGAATTGGATGGGAAGCACCGTACGGGCAAATTCAAAGCTGCCTTTGCTAAAATCAAAGCTATCCAACCACACAAATCTGGAAGCCTCGTGACCATGGAAAGTGGAGAACGAGTTTACGTTTTCGGCACGAACGATGTCAACAGTAAAAATCGGGGTATCATCGTGACGAATGATGAAATTGGACACGTGAATGTCAATTGGGAAAATTTTGAGAGAGTGGAGTTTTTAACAAAGAAAAAATCTGGTAAAGGGTATAGTCAATTTAAAAAACCAAGTGAGATAACTGGTAAAGTAAAAATGAAAGACGGTAAGTCGCTAAGGGGTAAAATTGTATTTGACTTGGACGAGCAGTTTGACTACGAAGTGCTCAATGGTGCTACTGGAAAAATGATGTACGAGATACCATTTAGAAATATCAAAAGGATTTTACCACACGGCGATTCGAACTGTACGGTAGAGCTGAAGACACAGAAAAAAATCAAGCTCAGAGATTCCCAAGATGTTTCGTTTAAAAACGAAGGACTACTGGTCTTTGAAAATACCAATAGTACTAATCCGATTTATATTAGTTGGCGGGAAGTAGAAGAGGTGGTTTTTAATTAAGGAATAGCTCAATAATAAATGTACCATTCCTAAAAAAAGAAGACCTAATTCTTGAACCAGAATTAAGTCTATCAGTAAGGTTTTGTTCGGTTTTGTTATACTAAACTCCTAAGTTATTAGGGTTTAAACCGCCGTCCAGTCACTCGTGATTGGACGGTTTTTTTTTGCCTAGTCCCTTAATTCAATTTAAGTTTGCTGGCAATGTGCTGCGGAATAGCGTCTTTGTGTACCAAGATGGCTACCGTCTTGAGTTTTAGGTAAGCCTCGGACATGTACAAGTATCCTTTGTATTCGCTCACTTCACCCCAAGAATTTTTAATCAAATAATATCGTTTGCCCAATTTATCCTTGGCTATTCCTGTTAAGTGCATCAGGTGATCGTCGGTCGTCGAAAAATTTTCGAAATCATCTTGACGCATTTGTTGAGTAATCGTTTTTTCCATACCTGGTCGAACAAATAGATCATTGCGTTCTTCATCTTCGGGTACTACGGCAATACCATTATCCGCCGAAAATCCTACCTCGCTGACGTCGCCATCCCAAGCTACAGAGTATCCCTTTTCTATGGCATTATTCACTATGGCCTGCAGGTCGCCTAGTGGAACATTGAAGAACGCCCCGTTGGAATAATTGTCTGGTATTTCTAAAATAAATGGTGAGTAAAAAGGATGGTGAGTAAAAGAGGTGATATTGACGTAGTTATCGGGATGAAGTCCCATTTCGTCGGCGTAGCTGCGTGCGGTATATTTTTTTCCATCTACGATAAACTCACTTGGCACTTCTCCGAGGTACACATCCACTACTTTATCAAATGCCTGTGCCCATTTTTTGCTTAGCCGTTTTTGTTTCAGTACGCCGTCGAGCATTCCTTTGAGTACGTCTTCCATCTCGGCGTGGTCGTGTCTTTGCTTATTATCCAGCTTGCCAGAGTAGGCAGATTCGGGGATCATTCCATTTTTTCCGATCACCCGCATCAAATCGTGGGAAAGGCTTCCTTGGCTAAAATTGGCTTTACCCTGCCGCAATACGTAATTTCTTGCTTTGTCTTTGTAAACATTCCGAACTACGTACATCTCCGAAAAATCTTGCGCCCCTTTACCCAGTCGAATAGCTTCACTTTCCAAAAAAGAAGAAGTAGCAAAACTCCAACACGTACCCGTACGATCTTGACTCTTGACGGGGGTACAGCTTACCGATTTGACTAATTCAAAACCGTAAGAACTAGAATTTTTCACTTCCACTTGTGCGTGGCTAAAACTTATCAGCACAGCACAAAAAGGTACAATAATAGAAGTTTTTAATTGCATAAGATCCGATGTATTTTTTTTATAATGCCAAAAATTTGTACTCGAAAATAGTAAAATTTTACTAATATCATGCGCTTTGGAT
>JBCCJE010000513.1:0-4689 GCA_039027925.1 Bacteroidota bacterium | reverse complement strand
TTTGCGTTTTACTTTTTTCAAAGGTTTGATGTAATGATAGTGATCAAAATAATTATCGCTATAGTAACCATATTCGTCTATGTTTAAATTTCTTCGGTAAGTACATCTACCTCTTCCCCAGACAAAATGAAGTTTGATTTCTTTTGGAAAAATTACTTCTACGATTTTTTCTACATAATCATCAGAAGCTGATGACCATACTGCTAAATGAAAATCTTTAGCTACTGAAATTAGAAATTCTTCCAAAAAAGGTCTTTTGTAAACAGGATAATCGAAAACAGTAAAATCAGGGTTGTACTCCAATTTTTGGCTGGTGGTGTGGATGAGCGTTTCATCAATATCTAAGATCAAAAGTATTTTATCTGCGTTTCTACTTTTCATATTTTACTAATTACGCTTGCGATCAGGAAAATCTATTTTTTATTTTTATTGGATTTTCCTAATCTTACTTCAATCATCTACAGAATGTTTGCGTTCTCTTTTTCTGAAATCACAAAGTAATATAATCCCTCCGATAATTCAATTTGTACAAATTCGTCAAACTTATATTCGATCTTACCTGCGAATGCAAAATCTTCTTCCTCTTTTTCTTTCAAATCAAATTCTTGAACTAGAGCTGCTTTTCCAGTTGGATAAGCATTTTTATTATCAAAAATGCTCAACTCAATTTCTTTGTCCTCTAGTTCTTCGTTGGTAATTAATTACCAGCAATACAAAATAAACTCAGAATTGGATCTTATTTGAGATTTACTGCGATTTAAAAAATTAATGCGATAGTATTTCTCAGAGAAGTTTTACAAATAAACAGGGAGAGATAAGGTAAATTTTTTAACCCAACAAATTCACTCCTAGAGAGCTTTGATATTAGAGTAGAATTAAAATATCGCAAAGTGAGAAATAAATATAATTTTGAGAAAAAATAATGTGGGTAAAGAATATGTAACTAGCTGATTATCAGGTTTTTAAGTTTTGGTTTTGCTTTTGAATAGGTGCAAATATCATTTGAAGAATGCAACCATGAAAAGTATAATAATCAAAAATTAATGCAACCATGAAAAGAAAAAGAATCGGTATCATCGGTACCGTGGGCGTGCCTGCTCGTTACGGCGGATTCGAGACCTTAGCCCATCAGCTAGTTCTAAATTTGAATAAAGATTTTGACCTTACAGTATATAACAGCACTCAACATTATAGTGCTAAGGAAAGAGTGAAGAAATGGAATGGGGCTGACATCAGATACATACCACTAAAAGCCAACGGGGTTCAGAGTATCTTTTATGATATGATTTCAATGATTCATGCCGTCATCTTTTGCGATGTGATGTTGATCTTGGGCGTATCGGGATGTTTATTCTTACCTTTTATCAAACTTTTCTTTCCTTTCAAAAGAGTAATCGTAAACATTGATGGTCTGGAATGGCGCAGAGCAAAATGGGGAAGTTCTGCTAAGCACTTCTTATCCTTTAGTGAAAAAATTGCCATCTGGTTTGCCGATGAAATTGTGGCGGATAATGCGGCTATACAAAAATATGTATATGATCGCTACGGTGTGAGTAGCAACCTGATTGAATACGGTGCCGATCATAATCAGGTAGAGGACATTACTGAAGAAACCTACCAAAAGTTTCCGTTTCTACGGGCGGAGTATGCTTTTAAAGTAGCTCGGATAGAACCCGAAAATCATATCCATACGGTAGTTGAAGCATTTGCTAGGCAAACAGAATTGCCGCTAGTCCTAGTGGGCAATTGGGATGTGAATGAGTACGGGAAGGCTCTAAGAGAAAAATACGAGAAGTACGATCACCTGTATCTACTTGATCCTATCTACGAAGCGAACTTGCTCAACCAACTAAGATCCAATGCTAAGCTGTACGTACACGGTCATAGCATGGGGGGCACTAATCCTTCGTTGGTTGAAGCCATGTATTTGGGCTTACCTATACTATCGTACGATGTAGTTTATAACAAGGTAACTACGGAGCGAAAAGCATATTATTTTGAGGACGTAGAACAGTTAGGAAAAATGATCAAATTTCACGAAGTGTTAGATTTAGATAGGGTATCAAGGGATTTGTACAATGTGGCCTACCGAAGATATAGATGGTCAGTCATCACAAATAAATATGCTGCTTTGGCTACAGGTACTGCCGAAGTGCCATCCCTTGCGTTTGATTTTGAGTTGCCAAAACAACTACAAGAGGTCATGAACTAAAGAATAAAAATAGAATTTGTGATTGTATCCTTTTGAGCCTTTTGGGTTCAAAAGGATTTTTTTGTAAAAGTAATTTTCGTGAAGAAATAAAATCCACTTCTAAAACTGGCATAAATTTAGGATACAATAATAATGAAACAACCCTTCCCCTTTTCTAACTACCACACCATTCTAGCCTTATCATTTTATTTCACATTGATTATAGTATAGCTGCTTCACGTTACTTATTTATTTGGTAGGTATGCACGGATAGTCGCTATCATTGGCAAATTTCACCTCGCATCTATGAAAAAGAAAAATAGGGAAGTTACTAATATTTTCGTGGTAGAAGATAATCCATTGTACAGAAGAATGATTACGTACATCATGGAATTTAACCCAGAACACAAAGTCCACGTCTTCAAAACCGGAGAAGACTGCATCCGCAATCTACATCTAAATCCTAGTATCATCAGTCTTGACTATCACCTTCCTGACATTAAAGGGGGAGAGGTACTCAAAAGAATTAAAGAGTACGATCCAGACATATCGGTAATCATGGTGTCCAACCAAAATGACGTTTACACCGCCATTAGCTTACTGCGGGATGGTGCTAGCGATTACATCTGTAAGGACGAAAATACCAAAGAGCGATTACTTAGTAGTATTGCATTTCTAAAAAATCAAGAAAAGGCTACTACCAAAAGAAAGAAGCGCAATGCTAATGCAAGTAACAAACTAGTAGAAATAATAGGCGTGAGTGATGCCGTCAACGAAGTGAAACGAATGATAGCAAAAGCCGTGAGTGCTCCAATTACAGTTTCCATAACTGGCGAAACGGGGTCAGGTAAGGAGGTCGTTGCTAAAGCTATTCATTATCAATCTTCCAAAAGCGAAAAACCTTTTGTGGCGGTAAATGTGAGTGCCATTCCCACTGAGCTTCTAGAAAGTGAATTATTTGGCCACGAGAAAGGCGCATTCACGGGAGCTAGTAATACTAAAAAAGGATTCTTTGAATTGGCAGAGGATGGCACTTTGTTTTTGGATGAGATAGGAGAGTTAAATATTAACATGCAAGCCAAGCTACTACGAGCACTTCAAGAGCGAGAGTTCTTTAGAGTGGGTGGAGAAAAGCCATTAAATTTTAATGCAAGAGTAATCGTAGCGACGCACAGAAACCTTAAAGAGGAAATTGATAAGGGAAATTTTAGGGAAGACCTCTACTACAGACTGCTGGGACTCCCTATAAAAATTGCTTCGCTCAGAGCAAGAAGGGAGGATATATTACTGTTAGCACGACATTTTTTAGAAGAATTTACAAGTAAGCATCATCTGCCAGAAATAAAATTTTCGAAAGAGGCAGAGCAAGAATTGCAGACCTACGATTATCCAGGAAATATCCGAGAGCTAAAAGCAGTCGTAGAATTATCTGCCGTACTTTGCAGTAATAATGAAATTAGGAAAGAAGACTTAAGATTCGACGGAGCAAGCAAACCTAAGAATTTAGCAGAAGGAGAAATGACAATGGATCAATTCAAAAAAGCCATCGTAGATAATTATTTACAGCGCTACAATAAGAACATTGATTTAGTTGCGCAAAAATTACAGATTAGTAGAGCCACCATCTACAGGATGCTGAAAGAAAAAGAAGAAACGAAAGTGGCTTAATCCTTTATTCCTAATACTAAAAAAGCGCACCAAGAATTTTTCCTGATGCGCTTTTTTGTGTTAAAAAAATGTCTAAACACTTCGCTCCGATGCCAGCACCGATCCTAGGTAATTTCTATTCATCATTGCAATATTAGTGATAGAAATTTCCTTTGGGCATTCCGCCTCACAAGCATATGTATTCGAGCACATACCGAAACCTTCCAAGTCCATCTGTTTTACCATAGATTGAACCCTGACTGATTGTTCCACTTCTCCCTGTGGTAATGTTCCTAAGTGCGCTACTTTTGCGGAAGTAAATAACATGGCACTTGCATTTGGACAAGCTGCTACGCAAGCACCACAACCGATACATTCTGCCGCATCCATAGCACGAGATGCTCTTCCTTTTTCGATTGGAATTGAATTTCCATCTTGTGCCTGACCAGTATTGACAGAGATAAATCCACCAGACTGAATAATCCTATCAAACGCCGAACGGTCCACTACCAAATCTTTAACAATGGGAAATGCCTTTGATCGCCAAGGTTCTACTACGATAGTGTCACCATCTTTGAAAGATCGCATATGCAGTTGGCAAGTAGTTGTTCCTCTCTGCGGCCCGTGTGGTTGTCCATTGATAACCATGCTGCAAGCCCCACAAATTCCTTCCCTACAATCGTGCTCAAAAGACACCGGTGTTTTCTTCTGCGAGACTAATGATTCGTTGAGCACGTCCATCATCTCTAAAAAAGACATATGCTCATCGGCTTCAACGGTGTGATCCTCAAGATAACCTTTTGATTCTGCGTTTCTCTGTCTCCAAACTTTTAAATGAATTTTCATTTTTA